>NZ_CAWNHY010000045.1:0-8563 GCF_963874335.1 Vibrio sp. V10_P2A27P122
ATAGAACGCAAAGCCAATGTTCCGCTAGATACTACCAGTGCAAGTCGTTATAATGCGCGGCTCATTAATCAGAGGTCAAAATATGCACAGCAACGTCACTCCTATTCATCAATATAAAAAATACTGGGCAGAGTGCTTTGGAACCGCACCTTTCCTGCCAACCAGTAAAAAGGAGATGGATGCCCTAGGATGGGACAGCTGTGACATCGTGATCGTCACGGGTGACGCTTATGTGGATCACCCCAGTTTTGGTATGGCGATCATTGGCCGTTTACTCGAAGCGCAAGGCTTTCGCGTTGGGATCATTGCCCAGCCGCAATGGCAAAATAAAGACGCTTTCATGGCGCTGGGAAAACCTAACCTGTTTTTTGGCATCACGGCCGGAAATATGGATTCGATGATCAACCGCTACACCTCTGACAAAAAATTACGTCATGATGATGCGTACACACCCAATAATGAAGGTGGCAAACGTCCAGATCGCGCCACACTTGTCTATTCGCAGCGTTGTCGTGAGGCTTATAAAGATGTGCCACTGGTACTCGGTGGTATTGAAGCAAGTTTGCGCCGCGTTGCCCATTATGATTATTGGTCAGACAAAGTGCGCCGTTCTGTGCTGTTTGATGCCAAAGCCGACATACTGCTGTTTGGTAACGCAGAGCGCGCATTGGTTGAAGTAGCGCACCGCTTAGCCAATGGCGATAACATCGCTGATATGACCAATATTCGCGGCACGGCCGTGAACCTGGCCGCTGAGCCTGAGCATTACACCATCATTGACTCATCACGCATTGAGAAACCGGGTAAAGCGTTTGTTCCTGTGAACCCTTACGCGGTGGAAACGCAGTGTGAAACTAATCAAGAAAAAGAAGCCGAAGCAAAGCCAATCACCATTCGTCCTTCTCGCCATGATGCCGCGACAACAGCGGTTCGTTTGCCTGCTTTTGAAAAGCTCAATAATGACCGGATTTTATACGCGCATGCAAGCCGTGTACTGCATTTAGAAACCAACCCCTATTCAGGTCGGGCGCTGATCCAGCGTCATGGCGACCGTGAGTTGTGGGTCAACCAAGCCCCGATCCCACTCACCACAGAAGAGATGGATTACGTGTTTGGCCTGAGCTACGCACGCGTGCCTCACCCCATGTATGGCAAAAGTAAAATTCCTGCTTATGACATGATCAAAACCTCGGTTAATATCATGCGCGGCTGCTTTGGTGGTTGTTCATTCTGCTCGATTACCGAACATGAAGGGCGCATTATCCAAAACCGTTCAAAAGAGTCGATTTTGAATGAGATGGAAGAGATCCGCGATAAAGTTCCCGGCTTTACTGGAACCATTTCGGATTTGGGTGGGCCAACGGCGAACATGTACCGTTTAGGTTGTAGTGATCCTAAAGCTGAGATGAACTGCCGCCGCCCATCGTGTGTTTTCCCCGGAATTTGCCATAAGCTCAATACCGACCACAAACATACGATTGATCTCTATCGTGAAGCGCGCAAAGTCAAAGGCATTAAAAAAGTGATGATCGCCTCTGGTGTGCGTTATGACTTGGCGATTGAATCTCCTGAATATGTACGTGAATTGGTCACGCATCACGTAGGAGGCTATCTCAAGATCGCCCCAGAACATACCGAGAAGAATCCGCTCGATCTGATGATGAAACCGGGTATGGGCACCTATAATCGCTTCAAAGAGATGTTTGAGAAGTACAGCGCTGAAGCAGGTAAGAAACAGTACCTCATCCCGTACTTTATTTCCGCGCATCCCGGTACAGAAGATGAAGATATGCTCAATTTGGCACTGTGGCTAAAATCAAACAATTTTGAGTGTGATCAGGTGCAGAACTTCTATCCATCGCCAATGTGTAATGCAACCGCGATGTATTACTCAGAGACTAACCCGCTCAAACGTGTGAAATACAAAAAACGTGAAGAAGTGACTGTCGCGAAGGGGGAGCGTCAACGCAGGCTGCACAAAGCGCTGTTACGCTACCATGACCCATTAAACTGGCCGATTATCCGTGAAGCCTTGATCAACATGGGTAAAAAGCATTTGATTGGTGATAAACCTAACTGCTTAGTGCCTGCGAATGATGTCGATGCACTCACGCCTGCGCAGCGTCGTAAATCTGGCCGTCACGGAGCGAACCGTTTTGCGACCAAACACACCAAAACTCAGCCGGGCTTTGATGCTCTTAACCCGCGTAAAGAGAGCGCTACTTCACCAAGCAAATCACGCGCTAGCAGCGCGACAGACAACGGTAAGAAAAACCAAGGCGGCGCATCTAAACCTGCACACTCTCGCCCGACAAGTAAAGGCAAACCGTTTGCTCAAGCCTCTAAGCCAAGAGCGCCACGCGCAGAACAGAGATAATTCCAAAGCCATATGATCAGCACAATAAGGCTCCTTACGGAGCCTTATTGTTTTTCAAAGAACAGCGTTAGTTTACCGACCTCGATACCAAATTTTTTAATTTTAGTCAGGTTAAACACCCGCTTTTCATCTTGCCGATAAAGCCAGTCGTCAAAGGTAACGGTTAGCGTAGAATCACCATAAGGTAAGGAAAAGTCATATTGCCAACGCAAAGCGTTACCCACTTCTTCCCCTTGGGCTTGGCCTAATACATCATCCGCTTGGCCGATATATTTTCCATCAGCAAAACGTTCAATCACCCATACTCTTTGGCTTTTTTCACCATCATCAAAATTGAAGTCTTCAACCAAAGTGAGTTTATTCCCCTCAACTGTTCCGTCGATGGCAACCTCGAAACGACGCGTTTGCATCCCCGTATAATCTTGCACCATCCCCCATGCGAACGTTCGACCAGAGAAGTATTCAAATAAATCAAACTTAGGTTGCGTGGATTGGTATTGAGTGAGATCAGCGCTGCACCCCACTAACCAAAGTAGAAGTAACAGATAACTGCGTCTGGCTATCGCTTTCATGGTTGCATTCCTATCAATTGTTTGCGTAAGTGTGGGTATTGCGTCTGTGGCGACAGCCATATCGCGAGAAAGGCGTCATTTAACGCTTCGTCGACTACTGTACCAACCTGAGCTTGAACACCATTCTTAGGATGAAAAATAAAAGCGCCCTGCTGCCCATCGGAGGTGTAAATCAAGCGGTCGCCCTCAGTAACGCTGGGAAAAATGGACGATAGGTGCACCAGCCACGGTGCAATTTGTTGCTCGGTTAATTTGAGTTTTTGCCACTGCTCTGCGGTCGATTCCACCAGCTGTTTACTACTGATGTCGCGCTGATATTCAATTTCAAGCGCCAAGGGATGAGGTGATAAATCGCTTCCTTGCTCGTACTGCCCTGAAGGAGTACGAAGCTGCGAGGAATAAATATCTAGCCATAACCAGCTTAAATTCGCTTGGCCAATCACTGGCCAAGTTTGCCACTCGGCCAGTTTATCGTCTGCCACCGCCGCAAAAGCGTTATTCACCAAGCTGTGAAAGGCAATCACTATAACTAACAGGTTGAATTTTCTTAGCCTATTTCTCTTTGCTAACATCATCGCTAAATACCCTAAGTATCAATGTACCGATCATCATCCACTGCAACCACAAGATGGCCATAGTCAAACCCAATGGCCAATCAAAATGTACAGCGCCTAAACGTTCTGCCGCCCAATAACTTAAACTGCCTAACACGCCGACCATCAAACAAATGAGTTTGGATGGATAACGTTTCATCAGCACCACTAAATGGAAGACATACCAAGAAAAAGCGCCCCACAACACCATTAACCAAATGGGAAAGTCATTGGTAGCAAAGCGTAATAATCCGAAATACTGATTAAGGGCATCGATAACAATACCCACAATGGTTAAGGCAATTACCCTTTCCAAAGAGTAAGAGAAGTGCCGCAAGGAAAAAATCAATGCGGCTAACATCATGGCCAATGCCAACCACTGCAAACGTTCTGTCCCCAACACAGCAACAAACCAGATCGCTTGAAACCAAAGAGAGACAGCAAACAGCGTTTTCATTACATCGGTCTTTGCAAAGTCATATGTACAGTGCTGATGGATTTTGCTAAAAATCCACCCTCGCAGTAGCAGAAATAGTAACGCCACATACGCGTGAATCGCTCATCATACCCAAGTTGTGAAACCTGATGTTTTGCAAGCTCAAAACGGTGACGCCAATGAGCAAGCGTATGCGCATAGTCAGGACCAAGATCAAACAGGTTGCGAACCACTAAATCACTGTGCTGTGTCGCCGCCGTTGTCAATGCAGTAATTGAGGGTAAAAAACCGCCGGGGAAAATGTATTTCTGAATGAAATCGACATTATTGCTGTAATAATCATAACGTTGATCAGCAATGGTAATGGCTTGAATCGCCATCAAACCATTGGGTTTTAGTAGTGACTGGCACTTTTCAATATAAGAGTCGAGGTACTCTTTACCGACCGCTTCGATCATCTCTATCGAGACTAATTTATCGTACTGACCTTGTAGCAGGCGGTAATCTTGCTTAAGCAAGGTGATTTGACTCTCCAGCCCCTGCCGCTCTATTTGCTGTGCGGTGTAGTAATGCTGCTCTTCAGAAATGGTCGTCGTCGTGACCTGACAGCCGTAAGTTTTGGCCATGTAAATCGCCATCGCACCCCAACCGGTGCCAATCTCAATCACGTGGTCGCTTGCTTTGAGTTGCAACTGCTGGCACAAACGTTCCATTTTATTAATTTGCGCCTGCTCTAACGTTTCATCCGGATGCAGAAACAACGCGCTGGAATAGAGCATATTACTGTCTAAAAAGGTGTGGTAGAGATCATTGCCTAGATCGTAGTGGGCATGAATATTCTCTTTGGCTTTATCGATTGAATTTCGGTTGAGCCAATGGCTTACTTTATAAAAAAGTTTGGTCAACACACTACTGCGAGCTTCAATGCCATCTAATGCACTGACATTACGAGCCATCAGTTCCATTAGGCTGGTCAAATTCGGGCTATCCCACCAACCATCCATGTAAGCTTCACCCGCTGCAATACTACCCCCTTTTAATAAACGAGCATAAAAATGAGGGTGATGTATTTCAATAGTTGCATGGGGTTGATGCTCTTTAAGTACGCCAAAAGTCTCCTGACTGGACGCGCCTTCATTGGAAAAGGTTTCAATGATGGTTAAAGTGCCGACGTCTAAACGCTGTAGACAGCGAAAAATGAAGCTTCTTGCACTCTTTTGCAACCCTGTCAGTTGCTTGGGCAACGCGAGAGTTTGTGAATTAAGCATTGAGCGTTCTCCTTGTTATTGTTATTTAGACACTGTCTCTGTGTAGATCTTGCGTATTTATGAATGTGGATTGGAGTAGAAAGGTGCTCCTTTAAGCCACAGCTTTAAAGCATGCCAGTAAATACCTATTGTCACTTTTACGGCCATCACGGGTGTTTTGATCAATAACTTGAGTAAATTTTTTGAATTAAATGGTTGTGCCTTCATCGATAAAGTAGCATCGAAAACTTTACCTTCTTTGTGACATTCCAAATGCACACTCAATGACGAACCAAGCGGCTTCAACTTCCAATGATATCGCTGATCAATAGGATTGAAGGGAGAAACATGAAACGCCTTTTGATGACGCCACTGTTGCTGCTCTTCTCCCGCTTGTGCTTTCACCGCGTAGTAGTGCCGTTGATTCCAAGGTGTATTACTCACTTCGGCCAACAAGTATTGCCATTCACCTTGTTGATCATAAAGATAGTAGAAATTAACCGGGCTGAAATAGATTCCTAAATAACGAAGGTGACATACTGCTATCACCTTTCCAGAGCAGCGGTCGCCCGTCAGCTCATGAACTTTATCTTGTATGCACTGTTTTAAATCCCCTTCACCAAGATAATCGGCGCGCTGAAAACGCGCCCAGTGCCACCATTTTTCGCCAAACCCCCAAACTGAATCACTCAGTTGATCCAGTTCATCGAGATCAATACACGGCATAAACAATGGATAATTGAGCGCATGTTCAATCGGAGTAAAGCGTCGATGACGTACCATGCCAACCATCAAACAACTGTTGGGCTCCGTCTCCATCACGCCGCGCCTTTTAACTGCTGCGCTTGCGCTTCAAGCTGTGTCACCACATCCAGCGCACTGGTCACGCCATCTTCATGAAAACCATTGCGCCAATAAGCGCCACAGTACCAAGTGTTATTCACACCGTTGACTTCAGGCTTGCGTTGCTGAGCCGCGATAGATTGCGTGGTAAATACCGGGTGGTGATAAGTAAACTGTCGTAAAACTTTCTCATCAGCAATGCGGTCACCGCTGTTGAGCGATACACAAAAAGTATGAGCGCCTTTAATATGCTGCAAGATATTCATATTGTAGGTCAGCGCTGGTAAACGCGATTCTTGATCTGGGCTGCCATCAAGCCAATAGTTCCAAGCTGCCCAAGCGGCTTTTCGCTTAGGCAGCAGTGATGTGTCGGTATGTAAAGTGACTTCATTGGCTTGATAGTGCATTACGCCGAGCACCTCTTGCTCAGCCTCTGTCGCTTGCTCTAACATACCTAATGCCTGATCGCTGTGACATGCAAAAATTACATGATCAAAGTGGTGTGATTGCCCATTAACAACGAGCTCGACACCCGCCGAGCTGCGTTTGACTTGTGTAACTGGGCTATCAAGATGAATCTTATCTTTAAAACCTTGCGTCAAGGGTTCGATGTACGCGCGCGATCCGCCTTCAACCACATACCATTGTGGTCGGTTAGTGATCTCTAGCAGTCCATGGTTGAGGAAGAAACGCAAAAAGAAACTTAACGGAAAAACCCGCATATCAGCCAAGGAAGACGACCAAATTGCCGCTCCCATCGGTAAAATATAATTTTCACAAAAATAGTCAGAGAATTGGTGCTCAAATAAGAAATCACCTAAGGTTTGCATCGATTGATGCGCTTGTTCTGCTTGCTGTTTCGCTAACCGATTGAAGCGAATGATTTCAAAAATAAAGCGATAAAAGACAGGGTTTAACCAGTTCCGCTTTTGTGCAAACAACGTAGTTGCGGTATGACCGTTATATTCCAGCCCATTCGCATCATTACGCACACTGAAGCTCATTTGAGTCGGAATGCCTTTTACGCCAATTTCATTCATCATTGCGATGAAATTTGGGTAGGTCCGGTCGTTGTACACGATAAAACCAGTATCAACCGCGTGATTTTGACCATCGAGCTCAATATCGACGGTGGCGGTATGCCCACCAATGTAATGATTGGCTTCAAACACGGTAACATCATGATGTTTATGCAGATAATAACCGCATGTTAACCCGGAAATACCGCTACCAATAATGGCGATTTTCATACTCAATTCCTTTAATTACAAAACAGATCGTTATTTAAGTAATGCCGCAACTAATTTGCCTTGCCATGAGTAAGGTAAGCTGCCAATCAAACGTAATAGGCTCGTAAAACGGGCCGGAAAATAGAGGGTGGTTTTGCCTTTTTCCAACCCACGGCGAATCGCCTGCGATGCATACTCGGCACTGACCATCATTGGCATCGAAAAACTATTTTTATCAGTCAAAGGCGTGGCAACAAACCCAGGATAGATCATCGTCACAGCAACACCTTGCGCTCGCCAATCTTGCATGAGCGAGCGTGCTAGGTAACTAACCGCCGCTTTAGAAGCGCCATAGGCTTCTGCTCTTGGCAGCGCGATTTCACTGGCGATGGAACCAACGATCGCCACACGGTGGTTAGCAACAAAGTGATGCTGTATCGCCTCAATGCAATGAGCTAAACCCAAAACGTTTACGTCAAACACACGCTTAAACCGGAGTGAATCCATTTGACCATGATCGATGTATTCGCAATCGCCAGCGTTGAGGATCCACAGTGAAGGAGTAAAAGGCAGTTGCGATAAAGCCGATTTCGTTTGCTCAAAATCGGTAATATCAAACGCAATACCTTGGATCTGCGGATACTCTTGATGCATTTGATTAAGCTTGGCTTGGTTACGCCCACAAGCAATAACTTGCCAACCCGTTTTTGCATAATCAACAGCTAGCTGATAACCAATACCAGAAGTGGCTCCCGTGATAAGTACACTCTTCATTGCCCTAACCTCTGTTTGATCGAACGAATAACACTTCCCAGCAGCGGAATGTGTTCATAGAGCATTTCTCCCAAGTCGAAGTAATCACGGTGATAAATGACTTGGTTGTCTTGAAACTTGAGATGGCTCATCCCTTGCACTTGTATAAGTTTTCCACGAGCTAGCCGAGGATGCTGCAAAGACATAGTCCATGTGAGAAAGCCGCAGTCACCGACTTGCTGGTGATCATGGATGGTAAAATCACAACGCTCTACGTTCTGATACAAACGAGCAAAATAATCCGATAGCGCACGCCAACCTTCTATTCGATGAGCGGCATCCTCAAAAAGGACATTGTCGTGATAAACCTGACGTAATAAAGGCAAGTTCTCTTTGTTGAGTTGACGATAAACTTGAGCAACCGATTCGACATCCATTGTACGTTTCCATAAGTTATACAAAAACTTCACATGTACAAAATAGTACAAGTCACTTAGTTATACAAAATATTTC
>NZ_CAWNHY010000046.1:0-1996 GCF_963874335.1 Vibrio sp. V10_P2A27P122
TGCCTTGCCTGTCTCGGCAAAAGTCGGCTTTATCGCTTTTATTTTTACCGTTATCGCGGGTGTTTCCATTGGTACGATTGCCGCACTAAAACACAACACTTGGATTGACTACACCATCATGTCGACGGCAATGATTGGCGTGGTGATGCCGTCGTTTGTTCTCGCCCCAGCTTTAATTTATCTCTTCTCCTTGCATTGGAAAATATTCCCGGCTGGTGGTTGGTTAGATGGAAGTTTCCAATATTTAGTACTGCCAGTGCTGGGTATGTCGATGCTCTATATTGCCACCTTTGCCCGTATCACCCGTGGCTCAATGATAGAAACACTCAACAGTAACTTTATTCGCACGGCACGCGCGAAAGGGTTGAGTTATCCCTATATCGTTGTTAACCATGCTTTGAAGCCAGCTTTACTGCCTGTTGTGTCGTACATGGGGCCTGCGTTTGTCGGTATTATTACGGGGTCTGTGGTGATTGAAACGATTTTCGGTCTACCGGGTATCGGTAAGCTGTTTGTTAACGCTGCATTTAACCGCGATTACTCATTGGTGATGGGTGTAACCATTTTAATTGGTTTCCTATTTATTCTTTTCAACGCCATTGTTGATATTTTGCTTGCGGTCATTGACCCGAAAATTCGCTACTAACAGGGACGTATGGTTATGTTAACGAAAAGAGAAAACCTAGCCGCGGTTGAGAAGTTTTCTGAAAACTTAGAAATAGCTGGCCGCAGCTTATGGCAAGATGCGCGAATTCGCTTTATGCGTAACAGAGCGGCAATGGTCAGTTTGTGTATTTTGACGATGATGACCCTTGCGGTGATCGTACTACCGATGATGGCCCCGTATACCTATGACAATACGGACTGGTATTCAATGCACGTTGGGCCCAATGCGGATCATTGGTTCGGCACCGATAGCCTTGGGCGTGATTTGTATGTGCGTACCTTAGTGGGTGGGCGAATTTCGCTGATGGTTGGCGTAATGGGCGCGTTGGTTGCTGTTCTGATCGGCACACTTTATGGTGCGGCGTCGGGCTTCATTGGCGGTAAAGTAGACCGCATTATGATGCGTATTTTGGAGATTTTATACGCTGTTCCTTTCATGTTCCTTGTTATTGTGTTGGTCACGTTCTTTGGCCGCAATATCGTACTTATCTTCGTCGCTATCGGTGCAATTGCATGGCTTGATATGGCGCGAATTGTGCGTGGCCAAACCTTGAGCCTACGCAGCAAAGAGTTTATTGAAGCGGCACATGTGTGTGGCGTCAGCAACTGGAAAATTATTACACGTCATATTGTGCCAAACGTGTTGGGTATTGTAGCGGTCTATTCGACGCTGTTGATCCCAAGTATGATTTTGACAGAGTCATTTTTATCTTTCCTTGGTCTTGGTGTTCAAGAGCCGATGACAAGCTGGGGAGCACTTCTACAAGAAGGTTCACAAACAATGGAAGTCGCTATTTGGCAACTTGCTTTCCCAGCCGCGTTCATGGTGGTCACCCTGTTTTGCTTTAACTATGTCGGTGATGGTCTGCGCGATGCGCTTGATCCTAAAGACCGATAATTAAAAGATTAAGGAAGCAATAATGAGCTTATTAGATGTCAAAGATCTGCGGGTCGAATTTACCACTCAAGATGGTATTGTTACCGCTGTCAACGATTTAACTTTTTCACTGGAGCAAGGCGAAACCCTCGGTATCGTAGGGGAGTCTGGCTCTGGTAAATCGCAAACCGTGTTCGCTATTATGGGTCTACTTGCCAAAAACGGTATTATCACGGGTAGCGCAAAATTTGAAGGGAAAGAGATCCTCAATTTGCCAGAAAAAGCTTTGAACAAAGTGCGCGCTGAACAAATTGCGATGATCTTCCAAGATCCAATGACGTCACTGAATCCTTATATGAAGGTCAGCGAGCAGTTGATGGAAGTACTGATGCTGCACAAAGGAATGAGCAAGTCGGCTGCGTTTGAAGAGTCGGTACGTATGCTAGAGGCGGT
>NZ_CAWNHY010000046.1:2117-8525 GCF_963874335.1 Vibrio sp. V10_P2A27P122
CACCACCGCATTGGACGTAACGGTGCAAGCCCAAATTATGGATTTGTTGAACGAGCTCAAAAGCGAATTCAATACCGCCATTATCATGATCACCCATGATCTGGGTGTGGTTGCGGGTTCATGTGACAAAGTATTGGTAATGTATGCAGGGCGTACGATGGAATATGGCTCTGTGGATGAAATTTTCTACAACCCGAGTCACCCTTACGCTGAAGGTTTATTAAAAGCCATTCCTCGTTTGGATACGGAAGGTGAAATATTACCAACGATTCCTGGAAACCCACCTAACTTGCTACGATTGCCACCGGGTTGCCCTTATCAAGAGCGTTGCCACCGAGTGACAGAACGCTGTAAACGTGAAGCACCTATTTTATTGCCATTTGCCGATGGTCGCCAACGTGCCTGTTTTTCTGATTGGGAGGCTTGGGTTAAATGAGCGAACAAAAACCATTATTACTGGATGTAAAGAACCTCAAAGTTCACTTCAACATTGCCTCTAAATCCGCGTGGCCATGGTCTAAACCATCCAACCTAAAAGCCGTAGATGGCGTCAATGTGCGTCTATATGAGGGTGAAACTCTCGGCGTAGTAGGTGAATCAGGTTGCGGAAAGTCTACTTTTGCGCGAGCGATCATTGGTTTAGTCGAAGCCACCGAGGGTGAAGTGGTGTGGCTAGGAAATGATTTGACGAAAATGCATGAGGTTGAGCGTCGCAAAACCCGTAAGCAAATTCAGATGATTTTCCAAGACCCACTGGCGTCATTGAACCCAAGAATGTCGGTTGGCGATATTATTGCAGAGCCACTTCAAACCTTTTATCCAGAACTTTCGAAGCAAGAAGTAAAGGACCGTGTAAAAGAGATGATGACAAAAGTCGGTTTATTGCCGAACGTCATTAACCGCTATCCCCATGAATTCTCTGGTGGTCAGTGTCAACGTATTGGTATTGCCCGTGCGCTCATTTTAAAACCGAAAATGATCATCTGTGATGAGCCAGTTTCTGCTTTGGATGTTTCAATCCAAGCGCAGGTGGTTAACCTGCTCAAAGAGCTGCAAAATGAGCTTGGTTTAAGTTTGGTTTTTATTGCCCATGATTTATCGGTAGTTAAACACATCTCTGATCGTGTACTCGTGATGTATTTAGGCAATGCGGTCGAGCTTGGCACCTCTGAGGCGTTGTTTGCGAATCCATCACACCCTTACACCAAAGCTTTGATGTCGGCTGTGCCAATTCCAGATCCAAAACTGGAGCGTGCTAAGAAAATTCAGATGCTAGAAGGGGATTTACCCTCGCCAATCAACCCGCCTTCTGGATGTGTTTTCCGTACCCGCTGTCCTCAAGCGACGGAAATTTGCGCACAGCAAAAACCGCAGATTAAAGGTAGTGATGAACATGCTGTGTCTTGTTTGCATGTCGAGCTCTAAATTTAGCCTGTGACAGGCTTAAGCGCGACGCATTTCTGGGTCGCGCTTTTTTTATCTGTGCGCTTAGCGGGGTAAATAGCACTGTTCAAAATTTCTGAATAACAAGGACAACTTCCTCCGGTTTTACCATTTTCTATCCTACTTATAATAAAAAAGTCATCGGAATGAGGAGTGGAGATCATGGGAAAATTAGTTGAAGGCGTCTGGCACAATGTTTGGTATGACACCAAAAGCAGCGCTGGGCATTTTGTACGCGAAGACGCAGGATTCAGACACTGGGTCGACAGCCAGCCAGATGCACGATTTCAACCAGAATCGGGCCGTTATCATTTGTATGTCTCTTTGGCATGCCCTTGGGCTCACCGTACATTGATTTTTCGCCAACTCAAATCACTCACCGAACACATTGATGTTACGGTCGTTTGTCCTGACATGCTAAGTGAAGGCTGGTCTTTTGGCATTCCTGAACCTCTGTTCGGCTATACCAAGCTCCATCAAATCTACACCAAAGCAAAGGTAGATTATTCAGGGCGAGTAACTGTACCTGTGTTGTGGGATAAGAAGACCAATACCATTGTTAGCAATGAATCTTCTGAGATTATTCGCATGTTTAACAGTGCATTTAATGAGTTAACGGGTAACCAGCAAGACTACTATCCGCAAGCACTCAGCAAAGCTATCGATGAATGGAATGCGTATATCTACCCCAATATTAATAATGGCGTTTATCGATGTGGGTTTGCGACCACGCAAGAGGCCTATGACGATGCTTATGATGCACTCTTTACGGCATTAGATAAGGTCAACAACCATCTAGCAACGTATCGCTACTTGGTCGGTAACCAGATCACCGAGGCGGATTGGCGTTTATTCACTACACTTATCCGTTTTGATGCTGTTTACGTCGGGCATTTTAAATGCAATAAACAGCGTATTGCCGATTATGAGAACTTAAGCGGTTACTTAAAAGAGCTTTACCAAATCGACGGTATCAAACAAACGACCGATTTTTACCACATCAAACGCCACTATTATTTCAGCCATATCGGCATTAACCCAACGCAAGTGGTACCTAAGGGGCCGGATCTTGATCTTGATACGCCCCATGAGCGCGGCTTTATTGGGTTATAACGAGGGTGGAAGTGTGCTATAAAAAAGGCTCTTATGTGATACATAAGAGCCTTTTAATCAGCAAGTTAGGCTAAGAATTTTATTTTGTTTCTTGGCTTGCTTGAATCGCCGTCAACGCGATTGTGTAAACAATGTCGTCAACCAATGCACCGCGAGACAAATCGTTTACTGGTTTACGCATGCCTTGCAGCATTGGACCGATAGAAACAAGGTCTGCTGAGCGTTGTACAGCTTTGTAAGTTGTATTACCTGTGTTTAGGTCAGGGAAGACAAATACCGTTGCTTTACCAGCGACTGGAGAGTTTGGTGCTTTAGAAGCCGCCACGTTTTCCATGATTGCAGCATCGTATTGCAGAGGACCGTCGATAATAAGATCTGGACGTTTCTCTTGAGCAATGCGCGTCGCTTCACGCACTTTATCTACATCAGCACCTTTACCTGATTCACCCGTCGAGTAGGAAATCATCGCCACGCGCGGGTCAATGCCGAATGCTGCCGCAGAATCGGCCGATTGAATCGCAATTTCAGCAAGCTGTTCAGCATTTGGATCTGGGTTGATGGCGCAGTCGCCGTATACCAACACTTGATCAGGCAATAGCATGAAGAAGATAGAGGATACAATTGAGGCATTTGGCGCGGTCTTAATGATTTGGAATGGAGGAACAATGGTGTTGGCTGTGGTATGAACCGCACCAGAAACCAAACCGTCAACTTCATCCGCTTCAAGCATCATTGTGCCAAGGAATACTGAATCTTGCAGTTTTTCACGAGCCACAACTTCTGTCATGCCTTTTGAACCACGCAGTTCAACCAAGCGAGCAACGTAGTTTTCGCGCACTGAGTCAGCATCGATAATTTCAACGCCAGCACCTAACTCAACACCTTGCTGCGCAGCAACGCGGCGGATTTCATCAGGGTTACCAAGTAAAACACAAGTCGCAATACCGCGCTCAGCACAAATAGATGCCGCTTTCACTGTGCGTGGTTCATCCCCTTCAGGAAGCACAATACGTTTACCTGCACGACGAGCATACTCAGTTAACTGGTAACGGAATGCTGGTGGGCTAAGGCGACGAATACCTTGCGTGCCCTCAGTAAGCGAATTAATCCAAGGGCCATCGATGTGGCTAGCAACATGATCGCTGATGAACTCGATACGTTCTTTATCGTCAGCTGGAACTTCTAGGCTAAAGCTTTGTAGGTTGAGTGACGTTTGCCAAGTGTTACCTTGCGCTTTAAAAATAGGCAATCCGCTTTCAAAGGCTGGTTTACATAGGTTCACAATCTCTTGTGGCATATCGTAACCGCCAGTCAGCAGTACCGCACCAATTTCAACGCCATTCATTGCGGCCAGAGAGGCGGCAACAATCACGTCAGGACGATCGGCCGATGTTACTAAGAGTGACCCTGGCTTAAAGTGCTCAATCATGTGTGGCAAAGAACGCGCACAGAAAGTGATGCTCTTAATACGGCGAGACTTAATTTCACCTTCATTAATGATTTCAGCTTTCAGGTGTTTGGCCATATCAATAGCACGAGTCGCGATAAGATCGATACTCCAAGGCACGCAACCTAACACACGAATTGGGCTAGTGTTGAAGATCTGCATCACTTCTAAATTGGCTTGTTTCGCGCTATCTGCATCATCAAAAATTTCTGATAAGTCAGGGCGAGTACGGCCTGCTTCATCAACAGGGGCATTAAGCTTGTTGATAATAACACCTGAAATGTTTTTATTTTTTGTTCCACCAAAGTTTGAGCACGCAACTTCAATACGCTCTTTCAACTGAGTTGGGTTGTCCGTTCCCGGAGTCGCGACAAACACAATTTCTGCGCCCAGTGTTTTGGCAATTTCTGCGTTCACTTGGTTCGCGAATGGGTGTTTGCGTGTTGGCACAAGGCCTTCAATCAGTGTTACTTCAGAATCTTTATTGATGTGGTTGTAACGCTCAACGACGGTTTCAAGCAACACATCCATCTTTTCGCTACCGATCAACGTTTCTGCCGCTGACATCATCATCGGTTCTGCAATGCTGATGTCGCTATTGCGACCGATAATCGTTGAAGTGAGATCAGGTTGATCGCCACCCGAGCGAGGTTGTGCAATAGGCTTATAAAAAGAAACGCTAACACCTTTACGCTCCATGGCGCGAAGGACACCCATGCTCACGCTGGTAAGACCAACACCAGCGCTGATAGGGATAAGCATAATAGTACGGGACATGAGTAAAGTACCTCAAACTATTGAAATCAATCTAACCGAAACTAGATTGAAAAAGGAACAAAGCCCAACATGACCTTCTTCGGAAATAAGCCTGCTGACCTAAATCGCTAGAAACTAAGGGTTGAGCCCCGGTAAAAAACTGGCTAACTCAGAGAGTTAGCCAGAAAGTCAATTAAAGACCTGCCAGACGAGCAGTATCTTCAGCAATCACTAGCTCTTCATTGGTCGAGATAACCATAGCTGGAATACGGCTGTTTGCCGTTGTGATCACACCTTCGCCGCCAAAACGTGCTTTTAGGTTTGCTGCGCTGTCGACTTCGATACCGAAGATAGCCAAACGGTTTAGTACCATTTCACGGATAGGGCCTGAGTTCTCACCGATACCACCAGTGAAGACGATAGCGTCTAGGCGACCGTCAAGGCTTGCTGTGTAGCCAGCCACGTATTTTGCTAGGCGGTGGCAGAACACGTCCATTGCACGAGTCGCTTCTTCTTTCTCACCGTAGTTATCTTCAACAAAACGGCAATCCGAAGTCACTTGAGTTAAGCCTTGTAGGCCAGACTCTTTGGTTAGCATAGTGTTGATTTGATCAACAGAGTAACCCAGTGCATCGTGCAGGTGGAAGATGATTGCAGGGTCGATGTCACCACAACGTGTGCCCATCACCAAACCTTCAAGCGGCGTTAGACCCATTGAAGTATCAACTGATT
The DNA here is from genome assembly GCF_963874335.1 of Vibrio sp. V10_P2A27P122. Lineage (NCBI taxonomy): Bacteria > Pseudomonadati > Pseudomonadota > Gammaproteobacteria > Vibrionales > Vibrionaceae > Vibrio > Vibrio sp. V10_P2A27P122. The sequence goes on from NZ_CAWNHY010000046.1 coordinate 7,609, forward strand.
GACCGTTTTTGATCGCACAAACAGAAGCACCATTGCCTAGGTGACAGTTGATGATGTTAACTTCTTCAACTGGCTTGTTGAGTAGGCCTGCAACTTCACGAGTGATGAATAAGTGTGAAGTACCATGCATGCCATAACGACGGATACCATGCTCTTTGTATAGATTGTACGGAAGAGCGTATAGGAAAGACTCTTCAGGCATAGTTTGATGGAACGCAGTATCAAACACAGCTACGTTTTGAAGCTCAGGGAAGTTTTTCTTAGCGGCTTCGATACCGATGATGTGTGCTGGGTTATGAAGCGGTGCAAAGGTTGCAGCGTCTTGAATACCTTTCAGTACATCATCAGAGATAAGTGCAGATTGAGTGAACTGCTCACCACCGTGTACGATACGGTGACCGATAGCGCCAAGGTTAGCTTTAAGCTCTGGCTTAGAAGCAAGAATAGTTTCAACCATAAACGCGAGTGCTTCTTCGTGCGCTGCACCTTCGCCTAGTTGCGCTTCGTGTTTACCGTCAAGTTTCCACTTGATACGTGCTTCAGGAAGGTGAAGACATTCAGCAAGACCTGATAGGTGCTCAGCACCTGTTTCTGCATCGACAACAGCAAATTTAAGAGAAGAACTACCGCAGTTTAAAACTAAAACTAGCTTAGACATGTGTGACTACCTGTAATAATCGGTTAGGATAAAAATCATTCACAAGAATAGTAGAACCGTTGTGGAGCGCTACTAATCTTGGTCAATAAAACTTGAATTTCCGTATAATGAGACGGGGCTTTTAACGTAAAGTCGTCGATGCATTCCTTGCAGATTTCATCTCGGAGTTGCCTAAATTGTAAATAACGGCAACAATGAGATTGAGGGCTCGCAAAGAATAGCGATAATGGGCCAATATAACAAAAAAAAATTGAAATAA
>NZ_CAWNHY010000047.1:0-8507 GCF_963874335.1 Vibrio sp. V10_P2A27P122
TGTTGATAAAAGGGTAGACGTTGGGGTGTGTCGGAGTAAGTGTGGGGGGGGAGGCAGCTACTGGGAAGTGGCTAATGTAAAATATGAATAAATGTTTTGTTTTTTATTACGGCACCGGCGACCACCTACACTGGTACGTCTCTCGTCGTCGGCAGATGCAGATGAGTATAAGAGACCTGGTTTGTAGTGCGATTTGAGCTGTTTTTGTAGAAATAAAAAACGCTGCAAATCAGCAGCGTTTTTTACGTAATAAAAATTTTAACGAATTACTTAGTTACACGTAGAACCGGTGTTTCACCAACAACGACGGTGCCAGAAAGCTTGTTCAGCTCTTTGATTTCGTCCATGTTAGAGATAACAACAGGTGTTAGTGTTGATTTTGCTTTCTCTTCAAGAAGAGCTAGGTCGAATTCGATAACAGTATCGCCTGCTTTAACCGCTTGGCCTTCTTGAGCGATACGAGTGAAACCTTCACCTTTTAGCTCAACTGTGTCGATACCAAAGTGAACGAATAACTCAACACCGTCATCAGACTCGATTGAAAACGCATGGTTAGTTTCGAAAATCTTACCGATAGTGCCGTTAACTGGAGCTACCATTTTGTTGCCTGATGGTTTAATCGCAATACCATCACCAACAATTTTCTCAGCGAAAACAACATCTGGCACATCTTCGATATTGACGATTTCACCAGAAAGAGGGGCAATAATTTCAATCGCACCTGCATCTGAGCTGTCGTCAGATACTAGCTTCTTAAGTTTATCAAACAGACCCATTGTGTCATGCTCCTAACGTTTAATTTTATTCTGTCGAATTATAGTATACCAATCGCCAACAATAGACGACCTATTTTTAGTCGTCTATCTCATTGGTATTAGCGAATTATTGCGTTTTCTCTGCGATGAATTTTTCCACACAAGCTTCGATTTCAGCTGCGGTTGGGAAAGAGAGTGCTTCTTCTGCCATCGCTTTAACTTCGGCGAAGTTTGAGTTACGGATCACTTTCTTCACTTTAGGGATAGAGATGCCACTCATAGAGAATTCATCGAGTCCCATACCAAGTAGAAGTAGCGTTGCACGTTCATCACCCGCTAACTCGCCACACATACCCGTCCATTTACCTTCAGCGTGTGAGGCATCAATCACTTGCTTAATCACGGTTAAAACCGCTGGAGAAAGTGGGTTATACAGGTGTGAAATCATTTCGTTACCACGGTCAACCGCAAGAGTGTATTGTGTTAAATCATTGGTACCGATAGAGAAGAATGACACTTCTTTTGCCAAGTGGTGCGCAATTGCCGCTGCCGCAGGTGTTTCAACCATAACGCCAATTTCGATATTTTCATCGAACGCTAAGCCTTCCGTGCGAAGTTCTTCTTTGTATTCTTCAATGGCGTTTTTAAGCTCACGAATTTCTTCTACAGAGATGATCATCGGGAACATGATACGCAGTTTACCATGCGCAGATGCACGCAGAATGCCACGAAGCTGATCTCGTAAGATGTCACGACGGTCTAAGCTGATGCGAATCGCGCGCCAGCCCAAAAATGGGTTCATCTCTTTTGGTAGATCCATGTACGGAAGATCTTTATCACCACCGATATCCATGGTACGGATAATCACCGCTTCACCACTCATCGCTTCTGCAACTTCTTTATAAGCTTGGTATTGCTCATTTTCAGTTGGTAGCGCGCTACGGTCCATGAATAAAAACTCAGTACGATATAAGCCAACGCCTTCACCACCGTTGCGTAAAATACCATCGCAGTCTTTTACTGTGCCGATGTTACCGCATACTTCAACTTGGTGGCCATCGAGTGTGATAGCAGATAGGTCTTTTAGTTTTGCGAGCTCTTCTTTTTCCGCAGCAAAATCATCACGAATTTTTTTCGCTTCTTCAAGCTGTGCTTCTGAAGGATTAATGATGATTTTGTTGTTCATGGCGTCAAGAATAAGCATGTCGCCATTTTTTACTTTCTTAGTGATGTCGTTAGTACCAACAATCGCTGGAAGCTCAAGTGAACGTGCCATGATTGAAGTATGAGATGTACGACCACCGATATCACAAGCAAAACCCAGCACGTAATCAAGATTGATTTGTGCAGTTTCAGAAGGCGTTAAATCATAAGCAACAAGAATTACTTGTTCGTTAATATCACTCAGTGAAACGATATTGATGCCGAGAGCATTTTTAACAAAGCGCGTACCGATATCGCGGATGTCTGTCGCGCGTTCTTTTAGATATTCATCATCAAGAGATTCTAGGGCAGCAGCCTGCTCTTCGATCACGGTATAGATCGCGTTGTCTGCATGCATTTTGTCATTTTTGATGAGTGCTAAAATTTCCTCTTCTAGCTCTTCATCTTCAAGCAACATGATGTGGCCTTCAAAGATGGCTTCTTTTTCTTCACCGAATGTTTCAAGTGCTTTTTGTTTGATCACTTCTAGCTGAGCAGAAGATTTGTTACGAGCGTCATAAAAACACTGAACTTCTGCTTCTACTTGGTCATCTGAAATAGAGTGAGTATTTAGGACAATTTCATCTTCTTGAAGTAGCAGTGCTTTACCAAAAGCAATGCCTGGAGATGCTAGGATGCCTGAAATCATAGCGTTACCTTAAATTGGTCAACTGTAAACGGGAGAATGTGGACTATTGCGCTAACGGTAATTAGTAGCTCAAAATGTAGACTATTTCCAACAAAGCCATTTTGTTTTCACAAAATGGCTTTGAAATAGTGGACCGGATTAATGTAGTTGGTCCATGAGAGCAACTAGGTGATCTACCGCTTGCTTAGCTTGAGGGCCTTCAGCAGAAATAGTCACAACGGTACCTTTTACTAGGCCAAGAGTTTGAAGTTTGAATAGGCTCTTAGCACTTGCGCTTTTGCCGTTAGAAGTCACTGTGATGTCTGCATCGAATACTTTTGCTTCTTTAACGAACTGCGCAGCAGGACGAGTGTGAAGGCCGTTTTCTGCAGTGATTTCTACTTGCTTCTCGTACATGTTATATACCCCAATTGATTTATTTTTTGTTAGTTTCTTCACCAGAACAGCTTAACTGCTAATCAACGGTTCTGCTAGCAGAGTAACGCTGTTTTAGTGTCATAGCTGATACTGATTTAAATTTCATAATCACGATTTCAATCTATGTTGTCATTCGTCATTATAGTTAATACGTTTCTGACTTCTTTATTTCGAAGCTTAAAATAAAACGAGGTGATATTACCAAAGGTGAGGCAAGGATCAACAAAAAAGCCCCTGTATGGGGCTTTTTTAAACGAAAATTTGATTTAACCACCTATTACTGTTGGTTCTCTTTCTCGGTAAATAGGCCAGAAAATAGTGCGGTGCTCAGATAACGCTCACCTGAGCTTGGTAGTACCGCTACAATTGTTTTTCCTTCAAATTCAGGTAGTTCTGCTAATCTATTCGCTGCTACAATCGCTGCGCCTGATGAAATTCCAGCCAAAATCCCTTCCTCTTCCATGAGGCGTCTTGCCATTTCAATCGCTTCTTCTGAAGTGACGGCTTCAACACGGTCAATGAGGGATAAATCGAGGTTGCCAGGAATAAATCCCGCTCCTATACCTTGGATTTTGTGTGGCGCAGGTTTGATTTCATCTCCAGCAAGTGCTTGAGCAATGACTGGCGACTCCGCAGGTTCAACCGCAACTGAGATGATAGCCTTGCCTTTTTGGCCCTTAATGTAGCGGCTTGTGCCCGTTAAAGTACCACCGGTTCCGACACCTGCAACGAACACGTCAATCTCACCATCAGTTGCATCCCAGATTTCCGGCCCTGTTGTTTTTTCGTGGATTTGTGGGTTGGCTGGGTTATTGAATTGCTGCAGCAACAAGTATTTTTCAGGGTTGCTGGCAACAATTTCTTCTGCTTTAGCAATTGCGCCTTTCATGCCTTTCGCCGCTTCGGTGAGTTCAAGGTTGGCTCCTAAAGCTTTAAGCAGTTTACGGCGCTCTAAACTCATTGATTCAGGCATAGTAAGCGTCAACTTATAACCACGAGCAGCTGCAACAAATGCAAGAGCAACACCAGTGTTACCGCTGGTTGGCTCTACAAGTTCAACGCCAGGTTTCAGTGTGCCAGCTTTTTCTGCTTCCCAAATCATGTTGGCACCGATACGGCACTTCACGCTAAAGCTTGGGTTGCGCGCTTCAATTTTCGCCAGTACCTTACCTTTGCTGACTTTGTTTAAGCGAACAAGAGGAGTGTTACCAATAGTCAGAGAGTTGTCTTCGTAAATTTTGCTCATTGCGATATTCCTTTATTACACACGTTATATGTGCCTGGCGGTCTGATAAGACACGTGAGTGGATACAGATGCAGAATAGGTGTTAACCTTAAAACGTAAAAGGATTAAAAAGTTATAACTTATAGAGGGATATGCAGGTTGAATCTCCCTCGCACCATCACTGCAGTTTGTTTTTAAATTCACCAACCCACATGGCTGTTGCCCCGCATACAGCAACCGGCATGACGATTAAGTTAACAATGGGTATGGTGGTAAAAATCGACACTAAAACACCAAAGCTATATGCCTTGGTCTGTTTTTGTTTCAAATTGTGTCTCATCTGGTTAAAGCTCACTTTGTGGTTGTCAAATGGGTAGTCACAGTATTGGATGGCTAACATCCATGCAGTGAAAATGAACCACAGCAAAGGGCCTAAGGTTTGTCCTAAGGCAGGAATTAGGAGCAATAAGAACAAACCGATTGCTTTGGGTAAGGTATAGATTAATTTTCGCCACTCTCTTGCGAGGATACGTGGGATATCTTTGACCATAGACCAGATGCCATCGCTGTTGATTGGAGCGCCAATTAATCTTTCTTCCACTTTTTCTGCGAGTAGCCCATTCAATGGTGCAGCGACGAAGTTAGCCAGCGTACTGAAGAAATAGGAGAACGTGGCTAAGATAGTGATCGCGAGCAATGGCCATAAAACGTAACTTAGCCAAGATAAAAAATCAGGGATTTGACCAATAAACTGTTCTATCCACGTATTGAGATGATTGAATAAGTAAAAAAGAGCGCTGCCGACGAGAATGATGTTGATGAGTAATGGCAGAATCACAAAGCGTCGAATGCCGGGGGTGAGTGCTAGCTCTAGACCAAAAAAGAAGTATCCAAAACCTGAACGTTGCTTAAGTGTCATACCGTTATCCATGTGAATATCTGTTAATCAATGCCTAAAAAGCTATTCTACTCAACCTGCCGAAGAAGAAAAGCGTGGTGAAAATCACATCATGTATTGAACTTCTCACATTAAGTTGTTCTAAATCGGTACAAACTTTTGGTAAAGTAGCCCGATAGACCGATATAACCCACGTTGGTGACACGTTCAATTCAAGCTGGTAAAGCTGAGAATAACCATGCATCGAGAAACTGAGAGTGAAACATGCAGGAATTGCGATTCGTACTCATAATTGTTGGCGCGCTAGCGATAGCCGCGTTGCTATTTCATGGTCTTTGGACCAGTAAGAAAGAAGGGAAGTCCAAGTTTGAGGATAAGCCTCTTGGTAAAATTGATGTTGATCACGATGATACACAATCTGCGACCCAGCGTTCATTTGCTCCGGAAGATGATTTCGAAATTATTCGCAAAGTACGTAAAGAGCCAGATTTTAGTGAAGCGGTTGACCCTCTCATTGACGGTTATTCACCAAGCTTTGAACCTAATGTGCTTGATGAACTCGATGATGTGCCCTCAATATCGATGAAAACCGAATCCCCAAGTCTCAGTGAACAAGATGATGTCATTGCTGACGATAATCAAAAATCCGATGTTCAAGAAGCCGAAATGGAAGTGATTGTGCTGAATGTGCATTGTGCGGGAAATGATCCCTTTGTCGGCACTAAGCTTTTTGACAGTATGCAGCAAAACGGCCTTCTTTATGGTGAGATGGATATTTTCCACCGGCATGCCGATCTGTCAGGTACAGGGAAAGTGTTGTTTAGTGTTGCCAACATGATGCAACCCGGTACATTGGCACATCATGATCCTGCGGAGTTTACTACTCGCGGTATCTCATTCTTCATGACACTGCCTTGCTACGGCGAGCCTGATCAAAATTTCAAATTAATGCTTAAAACCGCTCAACAAATCGCTGATGATTTAGGTGGCAATGTATTGGATGATGCGCGTAATTTAATGACGCCAGATCGATTGGCTGCCTACCGACGCCAAATCCAAGAGTTTAAAAGCGCACGCAACGCGTAGACGCGTAGAATAAACATCGACCATTAAGGGCTCCTAGTCGGAGCCTTTTTTCATGATCCGAGAGAATTATGATGCAAACAATAGAACACAAATTAAGCCAACTTCGTGAGACGCTGCATTATCATGCTGTACGTTATTATGTAGAAGATAACCCTGAAATTCCTGACGCTGAGTATGATCGTTTGATGCGTGAGCTGCTTGAGTTGGAATCGCAGTATCCGGAGTTAGTCACAGCGGATTCACCCAGCTTGCGTGTTGGAGGTAAGCCTTTAGAGGGTTTTGCTCAGGTGACTCATGAAATTCCAATGCTCTCTTTAGATAATGTGTTTGATGAGAATGAGCTTGATGCCTTTCACAAGCGGATGCAAGACCGGATACCGAGTGCCCACTTTAACGCTTTTTGCTGCGAACCTAAGCTTGATGGTTTAGCCGTGAGTTTGCTTTACGAAAATGGTGTGTTAGTACAAGCCGCCACGCGTGGGGATGGCGCGGTCGGTGAAAACATTACGGAAAACGTGCGAACGATCAGTGCTATTCCACTGAAGTTACAGGGAAAAGGGTGGCCCGTTCGTTTAGAAGTTCGTGGTGAAGTGTTCATGCCTAAAGCCGGTTTTGAGCGATTGAACCAACAAGCACTCAAAAAAGGTGAAAAAACCTTTGTTAACCCAAGAAATGCGGCCGCAGGGAGCTTGAGACAGCTCGACTCAAAAATCACAGCTCAAAGGCCGTTGAATTTTTATGCTTACAGTGTTGGTGTGATTGAAGGCGCTGAGTTAGCAAGCAGTCATTATCAGCGCTTTTTGCAGTTAAAAGGGTGGGGGCTGCCGATGTGCCCTGAAACACGTCTAGTCTCTTCAATGGATGAAGTGAAAGAGTACTACCAAAGTATCTTAACTCGTCGCGCTCAACTCGCGTATGAGATTGATGGCGTGGTGATTAAAGTTGATGATATTGAACTGCAACAAAAGCTCGGTTTTGTCGCGCGGGCGCCTCGCTGGGCGATTGCTTATAAATTTCCCGCCCAAGAAGAAATAACGCTCCTGAACGATGTTGAATTTCAAGTGGGCCGTACCGGGGCTATTACACCTGTTGCGAAGTTAGAACCTGTATTTGTGGGGGGAGTCACCGTCAGCAATGCCACATTACACAACGCTGATGAAATTGAGCGCCTAGGCGTGAAAATTGGTGATAGCGTTATTATTCGTCGAGCAGGCGATGTTATCCCACAGATTGTTTCTGTGTTGTTAGACAGACGCTCTGATACAGTGGTCGATATTGTTTTCCCGCAGTACTGCCCGGTGTGCAACTCTGACATTGAGCGTGTTGAAGGTGAAGCTGTCGCCCGTTGTACAGGGGGGTTAGTGTGTCAAGCTCAGCGCAAAGAAGCATTAAAGCACTTTGTCTCTCGCAAAGCGTTAGACGTGGATGGTTTAGGCGAAAAAGTGATTGAGCAGCTTGTTGATAAAGAGATGGTGAGCACGCCCGCGGACCTCTTCCGTCTAAAAGCAGGGCAGCTAACGGTGTTAGAGCGTATGGGACCAAAATCAGCACAAAATATCGTTAATGCACTGAATGCCGCCAAAATGACCACATTACCCCGTTTTTTGTATTCATTGGGCATACGTGAAGTCGGGGAAGCGACGGCGGCTAATCTTGCGCTCCATTTCGGGTCATTAGACAAAATTCGCCAAGCAACCCATGAAGAACTACTTGAAGTTCAAGATGTTGGAGTTATCGTTGCGAGTCATATCACATCTTTTTTTGAGCAAGATAAAAACCAACGGGTGATTAATGAATTGATCGAACTCGGTATCCAGTGGCCTAATATCGAAAAGCCGAGCCAAGATGCGATTCTCCCTTTACTTGGTAAAGTGGTGGTTTTGACGGGGAGCTTGTCGAAACTCTCTAGAAGTGATGCGAAAGCGGCGCTACAAGAGCTTGGCGCAAAAGTAACGGGAAGCGTCTCTAAAAACACCGATATACTATTTGTCGGAGAAGCGGCCGGTTCAAAATTAGTAAAAGCGCAAGAACTAGGGATCGAAATTCGCAGCGAACAAGATTTGCTTGAGTTAATGAAAAGCTAATTTTTTTAAGCATCCCTTCCTTCATAAAGCCTCAAAATTAATTTTGAGGCTTTATTTTTATCTCAAACCGCCACATTAAAATGTCCAGTAATTAGAAAAAAAGCCCTCATTTTCTTCGATGCCAATCAAGAAGAACTTTACTCTCTTTCAATTTATTATTGCGATGCACTTCAAGCTATTAGTGTAATTG
>NZ_CAWNHY010000048.1:0-8413 GCF_963874335.1 Vibrio sp. V10_P2A27P122
CTCAATGGAAGAACATTGAATGTGTGAATGAGAACGAAACAGCTTTCCGAATTAAGAAATTTGCTTGGCGACCATAGCGTTGTGGACCCACCTGATTCCATGCCGAACTCAGAAGTGAAACACAACAGCGCCGATGGTAGTGTGGGGTCTCCCCATGTGAGAGTAGGACATCGCCAGGCTTTGAATTTATAAGAGCCCGTTTGTAAGAGCGGGCTTTTTAGTCACTTGTGACACAAGATACAGTGTGCTGATATGGCTCAGTCGGTAGAGCGCATCCTTGGTAAGGATGAGGTCCCCAGTTCGATTCTGGGTATCAGCACCAGTTTTATAGCTCTGTAAGCTAAAAGAATTTGCTTGGCGACCATAGCGTTGTGGACCCACCTGAACCCATGCCGAACTCAGAAGTGAAACACAACAGCGCCGATGGTAGTGTGGGGTCTCCCCATGTGAGAGTAGGACATCGCCAGGTTTGAATTACGAAACCTCAGCAGAAATGCTGAGGTTTTTTTCTATCTATTCGTATCATTCAATGTCCAATCATAGTGATAGCTGATACTCTTTTTCTCGCTTTTTAGTGCCTTGTTGTACTGCACTAAGTGCTCAAATAATTGCTGTTTCGTTCCAAAATCTTCAGCAAACCAGTCATAAATAGAAGACAGAACCCATTTATCATTGGTGACCTTTACTCCTTTTTCACTATTGATAAACTCAGTGGCTGATTTCTCCAGTAATAATTCAGTATTTTCTGCTGTGAAAGCCTGCTTTTGTAAGTTTGGGCAGCCAAGACTTGCGCAGTTGACCGCATAATGGGTTCGAGGATCTTTCCAAATGGGTCTTAAAATTCGATGTTCAATATCATTGAGAGTCAGCTCTTTTTGATTGATGGTAATGATCTTTTGTTCCCAAGGGCCAAATGAGAAAAATCCTCCCAGTTTAGTGATGGATGGTATTGGATAATGATCGACGATTAAGTTAACTGTTAAGGCATTATATAAGTTGACCCAGTAAGCATATTGTTCCAGCTTTGCATACTCTCTTGGATCAAGGGCTGATAATTGTGAAATATAGAGCTCTAATTGCTCTTTATCTTTTGAGTTGACCCTTTGATAATCGAAGAGGTTGTTGTGATTTTCTTGGATTAGATAAGTATCAAGTGTTGTCTGCCAAATTTGATGTGAAATGGCTTGTGTATTTTCTTCATTGCTAGAGTTCCAATAATCCCATAGTTGTGATTTAGGAGCAGAAAATACATTCGTTGACCCGAGTGTCAAACATAGCGTTAATAGATATTTCATCGTTTACCTCTCATCTCATAGGTTATATGACCTAGGTAGGGATTGATAAATTTCAGATAAAAGAAAAGGTTGATGCATCTACACCAACCTCTGGAAATTAAATCGATACTCGCTATTTCAAAAAGCTAGGAATTTTTGTTTCATAATCAGCGATTTTATCTTCGTGCTGTAGCGTCAAACCGATATTGTCTAATCCATTAAGTAAGCAATGGCGACGAAATTCATCAATTTCAAATGAGTATGTTTTTCCATTGGCTTTAACTTCCATTCGTTCAAGATCTACAGTTAGTTGGGCCCCTTCATTTCCTTCAACAAATTGGAATATTTCATCAACTTCTTGCTCTGTAAGACGGACTGGAACCATTTGGTTATTGATTGAGTTACCATAAAAAATATCCGCAAAACTGGGTGCAATCATGGCTTTGATGCCGTAATCCGCTAAAGCCCAAGGGGCATGTTCTCGTGAAGAACCACACCCAAAGTTTTCACGAGCAAGTAGAATGCTCGCTCCTTCATAGCGAGGTTTATTCATGACAAAATTTGGATTAGGTTGTTGACCTGCATCATCTAGAAAACGCCAATCATGAAAAAGGTGTTTGCCAAAACCAGTGCGATTTACTTTCTGTAAAAATTGCTTAGGGATAATGGCATCTGTATCGACGTTCGCTGCATCAAGAGGAACGACCAAACCTGTGTGCTGTTTAAAACCTGACATTGGTGATCCCCTGTTTAGTTGAGTGTTGAAGAATGAATATTACGGATATCGACAAAGTGTCCAGCGATGGCGGCGGCGGCGGCCATTGCAGGACTGACTAAATGTGTACGTCCATCTCGACCTTGGCGGCCTTCAAAATTGCGGTTGGATGTTGATGCACAACGCTCACCTGCACCGAGCCTGTCATTGTTCATAGCCAAGCACATTGAACAGCCCGGCAAGCGCCATTCAAAACCCGCTTCAATAAATATTTTATCCAAGCCTTCCGCTTCCGCTTGCGCTTTAACTTGCTCTGAACCTGGAACAATCAATGCTTGAACGTGTGGTGCGACTTTTTTACCTTTCGCGACTTGAGCTGCTGCTCGCATATCTTCAATGCGAGAGTTTGTGCAAGAACCGACAAAAACTTTATCCACTTTGTAGTCTGATAAGGATTTACCCGCTTCCAGTCCCATATACGCTAATGCTTTTTCTGCTGATGCTTTTTCGACAGGATCACTAAAGCTATCGGGAGATGGAATGGTTTCGTCGACAGCAATTACTTGGCCTGGGTTTGTGCCCCACGTTACTTGTGGTTTGATGTCCGCGGCATTTAGGGTAACGACTGCATCGAATTTGGCATTATCATCGGTTTTTAGCGTTGCCCAGTACTCAATGGCAGCTTCTAAATCGTTTCCTTGAGGAGAAAACTCGCGACCTTTAATGTAGTCGAAAGTAGTCTGATCAGGGGCGATAAGACCGGCTTTTGCCCCAAGCTCAATCGCCATATTGCACACCGTCATACGACCTTCCATTGAAAGATCGGTAATCGCTTCACCACAAAATTCAACGACATAGCCTGTACCACCGGCCGCCGTTGTTTTACCTATAATGGCTAGCACGATATCTTTAGCGGTGATGCCTGGAGCGACTTTGCCTGTCACCTCAATTTTCATCGTTTTCGCGCGAGCTTGTTTCAATGTTTGGGTTGCAAGTACGTGCTCAACTTCTGATGTACCGATGCCAAACGCTAACGAGCCAAATGCGCCATGTGTTGCTGTGTGTGAGTCACCGCAGACAATGGTCATACCGGGAAGAGTAATACCTAATTCTGGCCCCATGACATGAACGATGCCTTGGTATTTATGATTTAAGTCGTAGAGTGTTACGCCAAACTCAGCACAGTTCTTGGACAATGTTTCCATTTGGATTCGAGCCATCTCACCCGAGGCATTAATGTCTTTTGTGGTGGTTGAAACGTTATGGTCCATGGTAGCGAATGTTTTACTCGTCTGACGAACTTTACGTCCCTTTTCGCGTAAACCATCAAATGCTTGCGGTGATGTCACTTCATGAACGAGATGACGATCGATATAAAGGATGGGGGTTTCCCCTTCAGCTGATACCGCAATGTGGGCATCATAAATTTTTTCGTATAAGGTTTTTGCTTGCGACATTGCTTCTTCCTTGAGCTCTTTGAGCTTTATAAAGGACTAGGCGAGCCTAGTCCTACTAATTATGAGTTTAAAATATAGCTGGCAATTTTATCGCCCATTTCAGAGGTTGAAAGTGCCGATTTACCACTGGCAAGATCTGCGGTGAGTTCGCCTGCGGTAAGCGCCTTTGATACGGCATTTTCGATAGCTTGAGCGGCACTTTCTTCGCCCAAGCTATAACGTAGCATTAAAGCGGCGGAAAGAATTTGTGCAACTGGGTTAGCAATGTTCTTTCCTGCGATATCAGGTGCAGAGCCACCTGCTGGCTCATAGAGACCGAAATTGCTTTCATTAAGGCTAGCGGAAGGTAGCATGCCCATTGAGCCTGTGATCATGGCGCATTCATCGGAAATGATGTCACCAAAAATATTAGAGCACAGCATGACATCAAATTGAGAGGGATCTTTAATGAGCTGCATAGTGGCATTATCGATATAAATGTGTGAAAGCTCGACGTCCGGATAATCTTTTGCGATCTCTTCCACGACCTCACGCCATAAGATAGAGCTTTGTAATACGTTCGCTTTATCGACGGAGCATACTTTTTTACGACGTAATTGTGCGGACTCAAACGCTATTTTTGCAATGCGTTCGATTTCGTAGCGGTGGTAAACTTCGGTATCAAATGCTTTTTCATTTGCCCCTTCGCCTTCTCGTCCTTTGGGTTGGCCAAAATAAATACCACCAGTCAATTCCCGAACAACCACAATATCGAAGCCACGATCGGAGATATCGGATCGTAAAGGAGAAAAGCTTTCTAAGCCTGAGTGAATTTGAGCAGGACGCAAGTTACAAAACAGTTGAAAATGTTTGCGAAGCGGTAGGAGAGCGCCGCGTTCTGGTTGGTCGTTGGGTGGTAAATGCTCCCATTTAGGACCGCCTACGGAACCAAACAATACGGCGTCTGCCTCTTCACATCCTTTAATTGTGCTTTCAGGTAGCGGGCAACCGTGGTTATCAATCGCAATCCCGCCGACATCATGTTCTTCTCTGGCAAACCGGATAGCATGTTTTTTTTCAATCGCATCCAATACCTTGTGTGCTTGTTGCATTACTTCTGGGCCGATACCATCACCTGCAAGAACGGCAATTTTGTATGTTTTGTCTGTCATGTTAGTCCTTTACTATTTTTATATTTGCTTGCCCCAGTGAGCTCTAAAGACTGAAAGCTCTAATCTAGGTACGTTAAACGGTTGCCACTTTCTTTTGTTTAATTTCTGCAATTTGATCGGCACGATGAATGCTATTGATCACGTGCAATAAGGCTTGTCCTGATGCTTCGACAATATCCGTAGAGACGCCTGTACCGTGATATTTTCGCCCTTTGTAGTTGGCAATAATATCGGCTTGCCCGAGTCCATCTTCACCTTCGCCCTTGGCGGTAAGGTCAAATTTATCCAATACGATCTCATAGCCAGTTAGACGGTAAATACATTGGTAAAGCGCATCGACAGGGCCATTACCAACGGCAGCTTCACATTTTTCTTCATCACCACAAAGCAATTTAATACTGGTGGTCGCCATAACACTGCCTGATTGAACACTCAAATAGTTCAATTTGTAGAAATCGTCTTCATCACGCAGATTTGAAAAGTGCATCAACGCTTCTAAGTCATAGTCAAACACTTGGCCTTTACGATCTGCCAATTTTAAGAAATCTTCATACAAGGCATTGAGGTTGTATTCGTTTTCATTGTAACCCATGCTATCCATATGGCTTTTTACTGCGGCGCGGCCACTGCGGCTCGTTAAGTTCAGCGCTTGGTTTTTTAGGCCAATTGACTCTGGAGTCATGATTTCGTAAGTGTTTTTGTTTTTCAACATGCCATCTTGATGAATGCCTGACGAGTGGCTAAATGCGTTGGCACCGACAATCGCTTTGTTACTTTGAATCGGCATATTGCACAGTTGGCTAACCAACTTACTGGTGCGGTGGATCTCATCATGCTTTAAACCAGTATGTACGCCGAGGAATTCTTGACGAGTTTTGATGATCATCGCGATCTCTTCCAGTGAACAGTTACCAGCGCGTTCACCAATACCGTTGATGGTGCCTTCTATTTGCCTTGCGCCAGCCTGTACAGCGGCAATCGAGTTTGCGACTGACATTCCCAAGTCATCGTGGCAATGAACGGAAATAATGGCTTTATCTATGTTAGGGACTCGCTCAAACAGCATCTGAATAATGCCACCAAATTCGCTAGGAACAGTATAACCGACCGTGTCCGGAATATTGATGGTCTTAGCTCCGGCATTAATTGCGGCTTCGACCATTCTACAGAGATTATCAATGGGCGTTCGGCCCGCATCTTCACAGGAAAATTCGACGTCATCAGTGTAGTTACGGGCGTGTTTCACCGCACTGACTGCCATCTCGAGCACATCATCATAACTGCGGCGCAATTTATCTTGCACATGAATGGTTGAGGTTGAAATAAACGTATGGATACGAAAAGCATCGGCGACTTTCAGAGCTTCGGCTGCTGCATCAATATCTTTTGCTACCGCGCGAGAAAGCGCGCAGACGCGGCTGTTTTTAATGTGTTTGGCAATTGTTTTGACCGATTCAAAATCACCTGGGGAGGAAACTGGAAAACCTGCTTCAATAACATCAACACCAAGGCGCTCTAATGCGTAAGCAATCTGCAGTTTTTCTTTAACGGTTAAGCTTGCTGACAAAGCTTGTTCGCCATCACGTAATGTGGTGTCGAATATAATGACTTGATTATTCATGTTTGCTCCCTTGCACCGATGGTTAATCGTTTACTTCCTAAATATAGTTATAAAAAAACCCGCATCTCAGTGCGGGCTCTTGTCATCTTGTGTGGTGTTTTTCTTCCACAACCTACCCGCGCGAATGGTTCACGATAAGGAGCAGGCCCAGCAGGATAGAAAAACGGATAGTCATTCGTAACATTCCACAAGATTAAGTTAACAAATTAGTACCGTACTCGACTTAACTCGTCAACCATTAAGTTGTTTTTTTATTCATATCGGATCAGTTTTAGTCAAAAGCGGTAAAAATGAGCAGAATTGGTAGAGAGGATCACTTTTTGTAGCACGGAATGTTTTCACGCAAGAACGTTTGTCATCGGTTAAATTCATTCATTCTCCAACAAACAGTCACGTATTTGTCATTTTAAACTTCTACGTTTAGAGCGTAAGAGGTTTATGGAATGACAGGAGTCGCTCATGCGTGCCATCGGACAAATTGTTAAGTTTGACGTAGCGTTTTCGCTATTTTGTTTACAGCATCGTTTTAATCAGCCTGTAGCGCAGATCAGCAAAGCTATTTCCCATACTGGGGATGGGCATTTGTATGCGTTGATTGGTGCTTTAGCTTGGTATTTAGACCCGCTTAATGGCCACCTATTCTTAATGGCTGGACTGGCCGCTTTCGCGATTGAACTCCCTATTTATTGGGGATTGAAAAATAGCTTTCAGCGTCGTCGCCCTGAAGAGTTTTCTCCTTCATTGATTGCCTTTATTACCCCTTCGGATCGCTACAGTTTGCCCTCTGGTCATACGGCTGCAGGGTTTGTTATGGCGACATTAATTGGCCACTTCTATCCTCATAGCGATGCTTTTGTCTTGGTTTGGGCTGGCTTAATTGGCGTATCTCGCATCCTACTTGGGGTTCACTTCTTGACGGATATCGTGATTGGCGCGCTGCTTGGTGTAAGCAGCGCAAGATTTGCATTGTGGTTGGTGGAGAGAGGCTTTTGAAAATTCTGTATGGTGTCCAAGGCACCGGAAATGGCCATATTGCTCGTTCACGAGTGATGAGTGAAGCGTTGAAAGAGGCCAAAATTGATGTGCAATTTCTCTTTTCTGGACGTGAAAAAGAGAAATACTTTTCGATGGAAAGTTTCGGTGATTACCAAACTCGGCGCGGTTTTACTTTTGAAACTGAACAGGGACACGTAAATTACGTTAAAACGGCGCTGAATAATAATTTGCTGACTTTCGTGAGTGAGACAAAAGACCTCGATTTGTCTCCGTATGATCTGGTCATTAATGACTTTGAACCAGTATCGGCATGGGCGGCTAAACAGCAAGGTATTCCGTGTATTGGGATAAGTCATCAAAATGCATTTCGTTATAATGTGCCTTTGAAAGGGGCAAGTTGGCTGGATAAACAGATTATTCAACAGTTTGCACCTGCCAATTACCACGTCGGTTTACATTGGTATCATTTTGATCAACCGATCCTTCCTCCGATTATCTATCGTTCAGAGCAGCATACGTCTAGCGAGCATTTCATTTTGGTCTATCTTCCATTTGAGCATGTTGATGATATTCTTGAGTTGCTTTTTCGTTTTTCAAATCAAGCATTTATTTGTTATCACCCTTCCTTAATGGAAGCGAAATTCGTTGAAAATGTTGAGTTGCGTCCCTTATGTCATACCTATTTTCAATATCACTTACATCGCTGCGATGGCGTGATTGCTAATGGTGGCTTTGAATTACCATCAGAAGCACTTTCATTGGGTAAAAAGCTGCTACTTAAGCCACTATCAGGTCAATTTGAGCAGCAAAGTAACGTTGCCACTCTTGAGAATCTCGGGCTTGCTGCATCTATGGAGTTTTTGGACCCGTCGGAGTTACGCCGTTGGTTGGATGAAAAACAGGTCGAGCGCGTTGTCTATCCTAATGTAGCGAAAGCCTTGGTTGAATGGGTACAAAATGGCAAATGGGATAATCATAAAGAGCTGAGCCAGTCTTTATGGCGACAGGTTGATTTCCCTAGTTATGTGTCATTTAGCTAATATTGACGAAATGCTTTGAATTTTGACGTAATTAATTTATTTGGTGAATATATCAAGGTGAAGGCTTGTTATTCATCACTTGATTCAATGTTTTGAATAAAATGCATAAATTTTTCTGTTTTATGGTTTTTTATAAAAATACATCGTACTGATAAATAA
>NZ_CAWNHY010000049.1:0-8356 GCF_963874335.1 Vibrio sp. V10_P2A27P122
ATTCAGGGGGCAATTGGAGATAAAATTAGAAATCGGGAATTAGTACCACTCATAACTCTTAAGCGATGATTATAAATAATATAAGTGCTATCAATGGAGAAAATATGGCGACCTTATAGTAACCAAGCCATTTACCTGTCGACTTAAAATGTTTGTTTAAGCGACTCTTCATTGCTGTAATTTCAGTATTTAACTCATCTGGGTACTCAGCTTCTTTTCCATCAATAGAGCTAAATACAAGATCTTTAGCTTTCTCCAATGATTCATACTTATTCTTTTGACTTTTAAGCAATCCGTACATAAGCAGAATCGTAACAATAACTCCGATTACTAGCAGGACAAAAACTAGTGCGTCTAACTGACCCTTTTGCATAATTGCGGCTAATGCCATAACAGAGGCTGGGACGGAAAAAAGCTTAAAAACAATGTCACTAGTCAGATTAGTTAATTTTTCAGATAGCTCAATTTCAGCTTCAGCAACTTCTTTTTTAGCCTTATGAAACGAAAAACCACTTAAGTAAGTAGACAGATTATTCTGATATAAAGCAACGAATGCTCCCCAAGAATCAATCAATTTGTTAAAGGCTTCATCTGGGGCATAACCTCCACCTAAAAATTCATGCAATGAAGCATAAAAAACACTCAGTTTATCACTGTAGTGCATATTCAATTCGGATTCGGCTGAAGTCAACTCATTCAAAAGAGAGAAATTAATGTCTTTCGATAGTAAATTTTCAGAAATACTTACACTTAAAACTATAGGTGTTCGATGTTCACCTGAGAGATAAACTAAAGTCCGAGAATCACCCATTTTTTCATCATGATAATGAGCTAAGTTTTCAAGTTTAGCTACACTTCTAATTAGTAATTTCAGCCGGCTAAAAATATCATCGTCATCAGATTCTATTGAGTTAGCTGAATAATATAAATCTTCATCGAATAAATAAAATTCAGGCAATTCAACACCTTCAGAATAAGAAAATGTAAAGTTATCAAGAAAAGCATTTAAGTTTTGGTAAAATTGAGATTCATTAGTTCTAGGCGTTCGAAAAGTTAACTCAATTTCTTGGTCTATATAATCATTAAAATTGACTGAATTTCCATCAATATCACTACCATTTATCTCACGCAGGTATTCACATTGCTCAAGAATTTCAGCTATACCCTCAGTAACATGAACAGAGCAACTAAACACAGGCCGATTAAAGCTATGCTGAGATGCTGCTCTGCGTAACTGAACTAAAGGATAAAAAGACACTGGTTGCTACCCATTAATTTGCTGATTTAGTTTATCAATCAGATCTTGTGGAAGATCCTTGATTATAACTTTAGCTCCATCGAAGTAAACCCTTGCACTGGGATTACCACCTATATCTTCCTTATCAAATTCTAGGTGTAAATCGTCACCTTTGTAGACTAAATGAGTCATTGTTTTGAGTTTTGTCTTATTAACAGGGAACTCAGGTGGAACACCACTTTCTTCGCGGTTTAAATATGTAACAAACTCATCAGCATATCTATCAGCCTGCTCTTCATCATCGGTAGGAAAAAAACGTCGGGCGATTCCTTCGATATCAGGTAAAGTTGCTGGTTCATTAGATTCAGCTTTTTGTTCCAGATAAACAGTCAACGCTCTTTTTAAGTTTGGAGCATGCGCTTTCAAATCTTCTTTAGACTCGAAAAAACCAACACTTTCATCAACAGCCGCTTGAGTTGCTTTTGCTGAAGGTGCACCAGCTTTACATCCCATCGCCTGAATGAAATATCCAGCTGCTGACTGACTTGTTTGTGGACTAACAAAACTTAAATACGTAGAGTCCTGACGTTCAATATCATCAGCGTTTTGATAGGCGCTGTATTTAGAAAAATTAATTTTAATTGCTTGATGAAGCTTACTTAAATCAATGTATTCAAGATCTTCCACACCGAGTGTATCGGAGAATGCGAATCCTGACTTTTGCTTGATCATCGCAGCTAAATAGAATCTAACTCCATCACTCTCATAATCCGAAAATAAGATATGTCCACCAGTAGCGAATGCAACCCCAGTAGCTTCTCGAAATAACTCCTGCATGACTGACTTTGATAGAACCATGAAGTCTTCATCACTAACATCTTCTAGTTCTGAGTATTCATAAAATGAATCGGGTACACTTCCAGAGGCCTCATCGTCCCGAAAAACACCATATCTGGCACTGTTATTCTTTCTTCCATAAATATTAACAACGCCAGCAATTACATTCTGTACACTCTCATTATCTACAGGTAGAAGGGATTGTCGGTAATGCAATGGTTGAGGTTCTTCATTTTTTTCTTTTATCAATTCATGCACAACAGCTCGATGAATAGTGATTGCCATGTAAAGTCCTTGAAGATAATTATAAATATGCAATCGTCTTACTATATAAAAGCCACACGAGAGAGTAAATGAGACCCGCTTACATTTTTTGCACTTTACACATAAAAACAAAGATTAAGAATTGCCTACTTTTTCATAACTTTCCCTGAAGTATTATCCATCCGGTACTGTGAGATCGTTCCGTCCAAGATGTGTTTTATTACTTCAACTACTGTCGCCAGTGGTACATTAAACCACTCTCTAGGCTTGTAGCTCTGTCCATCATGTCCTTTGAGGGTGATATTCAGTCGCTGGTATCCCAAGAAACCATGCACTAAAGTCTCTAGCTTATGAGCATCTATGTTGTAACATTCTGTCGTCATTACCACGCGAACAGGTGCTTCCAAAAACGTACGATCTTTCTCTGCATGTTTAATGCGGTCTTCGACACTACCTTCGGTGAACCCAACTTTGTAAAGGTTTGCCTTGTAGGGTGCAAGAACACTATCTGAACTCTTAGTAGCAAGCACATATACCAACCCGGTAGGAACTGGATTATCGCCAGGCTCGAGCAATTCTCCCTCACGGGTAACTTTACATCCATGATCGTCACGGACTAATCCGTGTGTCAAAGACTGAAAAAGCATATGTAGCTCTGTGCCATTTTCGAAGACTAAATGCAGCCTTGCATTGTAGCTACTGTAACCTTCCAATCTTTCTCCAGCAGAATGAACATACCCCATCAAGCCATTAAGAATAAAAAAATCACCAACCTGTATTTTTAGTTCATGGCGAAAACGCTCAAGTGACGCTGCGCCTGATTTAAGTTCTTTTTGGACTATTTCAAAAATAGGAGCATATCGAGGAAAATCCGCACATGGCTGACGTTTGGCAATTTCTTCCGGCTGCGATTTTTTTTCTGCAGGAACATGGCGAATAGTGAAAATGTCAGGGGCATCAAACTCTAGCAGATCATCATCATCGTCAAAGATATCATCCAAAGACATAACCAATTCAGACTTATCTATTTCAGAAGACGGTGTCGATTCTTGAATTTCGTAGGTTGAGGAGCCGACAGATTCCATTGATGGTATATATGAAGACTCATCAGCTAACAGGCCATAACAATCAAACTCTTTAAGCGACTCTCTCTGTTCACCGTTTAATTTAAAGGCTTTTAAACGTCGAGCCAAACGCTTCTCATCGAATGAGTCCGCATCATCAGATGGTATGCGTCCATTCTTTTCGAAGAATGTTGTAATTTCCTCAAATTGGCTCGCGATTCGGTTACCAGCAGGTGTTTTTGCCTTTAACGGAGCTACATCAAGCAGCCCCAAGTCATCGTCTTCAGAAAAAATATCATCTAAGTCTCGCTTTGGCGTTTTCTTAGAAGAACGTAAACAAATCACACCTTATCCCTCTTGTTTTGCCATTCTCTGTTGCTTCATCTTGCGAATATAAGCAAGCACCTCCGCATAACGGACTTCAATAGGATCAGATGCAGTTAATGATGGTTCTCGTTGACGTTCTTTACTGAAAGCTTTAATTCTAGGCCATAGCATCACAGCTTCTTCTTCTGAGACTTTGGCTTGACTGGCTCTTACCGTCTCTTGAATCGTCTTCAGCATTGCGGCATTTACAGACTTAGATAATATTTCATAAGCACCATGAAACGGGTTTACTGCATCAATCAAATCAATATCTAAATTTTCAATGTTGACGAACTTATCACCCATCTTAATAAATTGCCGACTCGCACCAGAATCATTATTCCCAGGCTGATTATTTTTACCATTTCCTGATGTTGAGCCATCATCGACATCAGCATCATCTGGCAAATCTTTTTCATCGATAACACCACCATGTTGACCAATATACAGGCTCTGAAGAACCCCTGAGCGAACCTGCTCAATCTCATGCTCTTCCAAGTCTGGATATAAAGTTTGAATCACAGAAGGTAGTTCTATTTCATTGATAACTTCTGGCGGTGTTGTTTCGGTAATGACACCTTTTACAACAGGTTCTTTTGCCATTAATGCCGACAATATTTCGCCTTTATCACCATTTAAAATATCTAGAACCTTCTGGGATACTGGTGTAGCTGAGTCATCGATGATAAGAGTGTTGGCTGGTAACTCCCCACCTTTCCATTGAGAACGTGGTTTAAACTGAATGCTTGGAGCCAAAATCTGCTCCATAAGTAACGAAGTGGTTATCGCTTTAAGCATATTGTTAACCGAAACCTTAACATCGTCGTCTTGCGCATCCGGTTGAGCGATGAGATTCGTAAACTGGGCGTGTGTTTTACCTTTACAATCACGAGTTGCTCGACCAATTATCTGAACAATTTCGGTCATTGAACTGCGATAGCCGATGGTTAGAACATGTTCGCAGAACGGCCAGTCAAAACCTTCTTTTGCCATTCCCAAAGCGATAATGATGTCCATCTGTTCTGCTGACTCGATATATCTTAAATATGCTTGGACTTTTGGTCGCAGATGAACGTTATCGTCAACTAAGTTGGCAACCAACAGAGTTCGCCCTGTTTGCTTGCATTTTACTTGGTATATACCGGTGTTGGGGTCTTGCAGAATAACTTCGCCTAGTACTTCAAGAATTTGATCGACTTCCATGTGCTTATCTTTGGTCGATTCGCCGGAATTCACGTTAGGAATATGAATGATGGTTTTTTTAGACGGGTCAAGAATTGATGGTAAAGCCTCGATATAAGAACCTTGATAAAAGTGATAGCCAATACCCAATGTTTTTAGATAGTTATAACCATTCAGCTGTTCATAGTAGGTGTATGTCACCTTAGTAAACTTCGCTTCATCTTCTGGCAATAAAATAGGCACTGCATCTCCGCGGAAATACGAACCAGTCATCGCTAAAATGTGAGCAGAAGAACTATTCATCAATACATCGATAAGATTACCTAATCGACTATTCTCATCCGCAGACACATGGTGAAATTCATCTATAGCGACAAGACAATTATCGAAATCTTGCGGAGACAACTTATCGAATACGCTGCGTAATGTTGAGTGCGTGCAAACCAGTGTTTGCTCTTCGCTCTCCATAAAACGCTTAAATGAGTTCGTTTTGCCTGATTCACTACCGCTGATACATAGGTTGTATTCTGGCTTAATCGTCCAATCAGAGAAGAATCCATATTCAGTCAAATTGGTATCTTTAAATGAGCCGCCAATAGACATTTCAGGAACAGCGACAATCACTTTTCGCAGCCCCTGATTAATCAGTTTATCCAATCCTAAAAACATCAAAGCACGAGACTTCCCGGAAGCCGGTGGCGCTTTAATCAATAGATACTGACTATCACGCTGGGCGAATGCCCGTGCCTGCATTTCACGCATCCCCATTTCGTTATGATACGTGCTTTGCCCTGTTTGTTTATAACTGACTTCCAATATATTGTTATTCATTCCTTCAAACCTTTTGCCAACTAAATTGAAGTTATTTTTTATTCTAGAGCTAGTTGTTCTTCATAACGTGCCAATAGATAACTTAAACGGTCATCGGTCTCTTTAAACGTCTTATCTCTATAAAGCTTATCTACTACAACATCCAATGCCTGATGAGCGGATAACAACGCTGTTGGCATCGTATCCGGATTATAGAGCTCTGCTAGTGTCTTTCCTGGAAAATCTTCCCGTATAAAAAGTATGTCTTCAGCAAGCGCTTTTATTTGTTCACGTTGTTCAGGCGTAGCATCAGGCCAAGGAAACGTGTTATAAACAATTGTTGGTGTATATCGGTAATCACTTTTTAGCCGCCCTCCAACCAAGCGCATCCACTCATTATGCATTGTTGAGCACATTATTCCTAAATCATAAAGTGATCCACCTGGTACAATATTATTCAGATCAGTGCTTATTACACTTGAATCTAAAATATCAATAGGAACATATTTTCGTCTTTCAGAAGAAACCTTAGGAACTAAAATATATTTTCCAGAAGTTGGATGCCTGATTTCAGCGAATAGATGAGGGGTTTGTGCGCATTTTTGAGTAGCAGATCTTGTACTATTTTTTCTGTAGTCTTTTACTTTTTCAACTCTTTCGTTAACAAGAGGCATATGGCTAAGTTGCTCATTCGTCACACCATTTAACCACAAACACCAACGGTCTTTACTATTTAGAAACTCTGTAGAGCCTAATACTCGCTTTATCCATTGTTTTGCCATTGGTTCTTGTTTTAGTAACTGCTCTTTTTCTGATGTGTCCATCAAAAGGTAGCCACCATCATTTGGCATACTTCCAAATCTCATAATAGTAGTATCTGGTTTCAATGGCTTAGCTCTCGAACTAACTACAACATTTTCCCCATCAATTAAGTACGCATTGATGTTACTAGCTAAACGACGATGCCACTCTCCATCAATCAACTGAAATATATGTTTTTTCTTCATCATTGCAGACAAACCAACTATCACAACATGAACAGCTGCTTTATCTTTTGCATTATTAGCCCAGGTAAAAGTTTGATAAGCAAAATGTATACTCAATCCACTATCAAAAATAAAAGGCCATAGTGCGGCAGCTTGCTCTCCTTGGCATATAGAATTAGTTGCTACAAATGCTAATTCAGCTGTACTTTTTTTGATGTAATCAGCGCCTTTCCGAAACCAACATGTAACATAGTCCAAAGAGCGAAGAGATTTAACTCCATCGAACACTTTCTCCATATCTTTACGCTGCTTAGCATCTCTTCCAACGTGCCCATGAAATGGAGGGTTACCAATAACATATACTTCATCTTCTTCAGCTTTAGGACAAACTACTCTCCAGTTGAGTTCTAAGCTGTTTCCACTGACAATTTTACCTGTTGGTTTTAGAGGTAATACGGGATCTGCAGGTCCAATATCTTCTTCCCATTGCTTATTAATTTGGTGTTCCGCTAACCAAAGAGAAAGTCGTGCGACCTCACATGCAAAATCATCAATCTCGATGCCATAAAACTGATCAAGATGAATATTGCTCATGAAAAAACTTTGGTCGATTTTCATCAACGCTTTAATAACGTCAATTTCAAGTAATCTCAGTTCCTTGTACGCAATGATCAAGAAATTACCAGAACCACATGCGGGGTCAAAGACCTTGATTTGGCTTAATCGAACAAGTAGACGCTTAAGACCATTAATGCTGGTGCGTTGTTTTTCCAGTTCAGCTCGAAGTGAATCAAGAAATAGAGGCTGAATCACTTTCATGATATTACTGTAGGAGGTGTAGTGCTGACCTAGACGGGCTCTCTGCTCTACATCAATCACTGCCTGAAACATACTACCGAAAATATCAGGGTTAATAGCACTCCAATCTTCCCTTCCACATTCAATAAGAATTCGCCGTCCTTTTTTCCCTAACGTTGGTATTGGTTCATCACTAGCAAATAAACCGCCGTTAACATATGGGAAATCAGTAAGATGTTTAGGAAGACGCTGACGAAGGTCGCTATCATCATGGCTATTCATTACTGAAAATAGATGATAAAAAAACTGGTCTAGATTACTTCCATCTTCTTCTGTACAACTTTCTATAGCGGAAGTAAATTGACCTTTTTTATCGAAAATACCAGTATCTTCAGCAAATAAGCAAAACAATATCCGTGTAAGAAACACGTTTAGCGCATGAATATCTTCTGGTTTACTTAAGTGATTGTTCACACGGATTAAGTCAAAGAGCTTACCCATTTTGACTGCAGCCTTTACATCTGCAGGCTTTTCGCTGTTCAAAATAGCCTTTTCTAAACCAACCAACGGCAGGAAGAAACTGTAGTTGCGATGCAGCACTTCAAAGTCAATATCCAGTCGTTCACTGGTTGCAGTATCCCACGCAAGAAAACGTTCAAAATCGGTAGTCAGAATAAAGCGAATTTTGTTCTTAGCTATCGATGGATCGGCAATTTGTTCATCCAATGCCGCATCAATATCCTGCCCTTCTTCTACTGGAAAATAATAAAGTTTATTCTTTAACCCAACAGGGCCTGGAATCTTAGCCACAT
>NZ_CAWNHY010000050.1:0-8283 GCF_963874335.1 Vibrio sp. V10_P2A27P122
CATCAGAAATATACGTGTGCTGAATTATGACAAAACATAGAGAGTCCCCCTTATGCGTAAATCACTTCTAGCTCTAGGCCTAATGGCTGCAACTTCTGCTCCAGTTATGGCCGCTGACTATTCAGATGGCGACATCCATAAAAACGATTACAAATGGATGCAATTTAACCTAATGGCTGCAATCGATGAATTACCAGGTGAGTCATCGCATGATTACTTAGAGATGGAATTTGGCGGCCGCTCAGGGATTTTTGATCTGTACGGTTACGTTGATATCTTTAACCTGCTAAGCAACCCAAGCAGTGACAAAGAAGGTAAAGAAAAAATCTTTATGAAATTTGCACCTCGTATGTCACTAGATGCACTTACAGGTAAAGATTTGTCTTTCGGGCCAGTGCAAGAGTTGTATGTCTCTACGCTAATGGAATGGGGTGGTAACTCTGGCGTTAACACTCAAAAAGTGGGCCTTGGCTCTGATGTGAATGTGCCTTGGCTAGGTAAAGTAGGTTTAAACCTGTACGGTACTTACGATTCAAATAAGAAAGATTGGAATGGTTTCCAAATCTCAACCAACTGGTTCAAGCCTTTCTACTTCTTTGAAAACGGCTCATTTATCTCTTACCAAGGTTACATCGATTACCAATTTGGTATGGAAACAGGTAAAGGATACGCAACATCTAGCGATGGCGGTGCTATGTTTAACGGTATCTACTGGCACTCAGACCGCTTTGCTGTGGGTTACGGTCTAAAAGGTTACAAAGATATCTACGGTATCAAAGATACTGATGGCTTCAAGTCAACTGGCTTTGGTCACTACCTAGCTGTGACTTACAAGTTCTAATCGAACCTAAGTTTTTAGCTAAATGGCGCTCTCGAGCGCCATTTTTATTGCTTTCCATTTCTACCTCATTATCCTTGGCGCAAAGTCAACTATGGAGAGGTGTTATGAATATCGTCGTGCTTGGGCCGGGCGCGGTTGGGTTGCTTTGGGCGACAAAGCTGCATGCTGCTGGACACCGCGTTTCATTATGGGGCAGACAACCTCAATCTTCACTTTCCATTGCTTTAGATAAACAGGCGTCTATTACCCTGCCCTACAATGATCACAGCGCGCTCTGCCATGCCGATCTCTTACTGATTACTGTTAAGGCTTGGCAAGTCGAGCAAGCGCTCACTCCGCTGCTGAATACACTCAATCGTGACACCATTTTGCTATTTATGCACAACGGCATGGGCGCGCTTGATTCGATGCAGGATCAACTGAATGACTTTCCTATTGTGCTTTCAACCACCACGCACGGTGCACTCAAGCCGTCAATGAACCAAGTGTTGCATACTGGCAAAGGCGTAACTCAATTAGGGGCTTACAACGCCCAAGGCAAGCAGTGTCAGTTTCTAGTGGATGTACTTCAGCATGCATTGCCAAACGTAATGTGGAATAACACGATTGAAGAAGCGCTGTGGCATAAGCTTGCAATTAACTGCGCGATTAACCCGCTCACCGCGTTAGAGCAATGCCGCAATGGTGATTTAGCCAATGAACGCTTCCAACGGCCGTTGGCAAATATTGTTGCAGAAGTCGCCGATGTCATGAGCGCTGAAGGCTTTGCGATCACTCAATCATCACTGCTTGCTAAGGTTAAGCTGGTGATTCAAGCCACAGCAGAGAATTATTCGTCAATGCATCAAGATATTTTCTATCAACGTAAGACTGAGATAGACTTTATTACGGGCTATTTACTGAAGAAAGCAGAGCAACATCAGCTCGCAACACCAGAAAATAGTAAGCTATATCACGCTATTCAACAGATAGAACACCGCTGGAAAAGCCAATGAGTAAACGAATTTTAGTCCCGATAGCAACGGGCTGCGAAGAGATGGAAGCGATCACCGTGATTGATATGATGGTCAGAGCTGGCTATCAAGTTGTGGTTGCCAGTGCTAATCTCGACGGGCAATTGATGATGAAAGCCTCACGCGGAGTGACATTAACCGCAGACTGTAAACTGCTGGATGTGATCGATGAAGAGTTTGACGTGATTGCGCTGCCCGGTGGCGTTGGAGGCGCTGAGATCTTTCGTGACAATCCAGTGCTAATCGAAATGCTCAAGCAACAGCATAACCATGGTCGATGGTTGGCGGCTATTTGTGCCACGCCAGCCTTAGTTTTGCAACATCATCAGCTTTTCCCGCAAGCGATTATGACAGGGCACCCGGCTTTTCGCGATCATATCCCCACTGATTTATGGCGAGATCAACGCGTAACCATCGATACAAACCATCAATTAATCACCAGCCAAGGGCCGGGAACAGCACTTGAGTTCGCGATGGAGATCATCATATCACTCTCAGGTAAAGCACACGCATGGTCAGTTGCACAGCCAATGGTGACACTGGCAGCATTGAATTATCACAAGTTAGGTGAGCAATAATGTTTGACGTGCAGACCATTCGCGATCAATTCCCCGCACTCAATCAAGCCGTGGATGGCGAAACTCTGATTTATCTAGACAGCGCCGCTACCACGCAAAAGCCGCAAGTGGTGATAGATGCCATTAGCCATTACTACAGTACGCAAAATGCCAATGTACATCGTGGTAGCCATCGCTTAACAGCAAAAGCGACCAGCGATTTTGAAGCGGCGCGTGACACTATGGCTCAATTTATTGGCGCATCATCTCGTAAAGAGATTATTTGGACTCGCGGAGCGACCGAAGCGATCAACCTGATCGCGCAGACTTACGCACGTAATACATTGCAAGCCGGTGATGAGATTCTAGTCAGTGAAATGGAACACCACGCCAATATAGTGCCTTGGCAAATCGTCGCGGCTCAAACCGGAGCAAGCGTCGTCAAAGTCCCCATCACGCCAGAGTGCCACTTTGATCTTGAGGCTTTTCAAGCACGATTATCGAGTAAAACCAAAATTGTCGCCCTAGCCCATACCACCAACGTAACGGGTACGCGCCAACCGATTGAAACTGTGATTAAACTAGCGCACCAAGTCGGCGCGGTGGTCGTGATTGATGGCGCGCAAGGAATTGTGCATGAAACTGTCAACGTGCGCGAACTCGACGCCGACTTTTATCTCTTTTCTGGGCACAAGCTTTACGCTCCCGCTGGCATTGGTGTTCTGTACGGAAAATTAGCGCTGCTTGAAACAATGCCTCCATGGCATGGCGGCGGCAAGATGGTAGAAAAAGTCTCGTTTGAAGGTACAACATTTGCCGAACTGCCGGGGAAATTTGAAGCAGGCACACCGAATGTCGCAGGAGCGATAGCCCTTGCCAAAGCAATCGAATGGTTACAAAACTGCAATCGGACGACCGTAGAAACTCACCTGCATAGATTGCAAGCACGTACTTATCAAGCCCTGCAACAGCTCGATGATATTCGCGTAATCGGCTATCAACCGAATGCCAGTATTCTCAGTTTTGTGATGGATGGCGTTCATCATCAAGACATAGCCACCTTACTCGATCAGCAAGGCATCGCGGTTCGCTCTGGCCATCACTGCGCTCACCCATTAATGGATGCGCTCGGATTAACTGGCACCGTGAGAATTTCGTTTGGTATTTACAATACCGAACAAGAGGTTGAACAGTTGATCGCCGCCATCACTAAAGCAGTTGATATGCTGTAATAATTCCCCCTTTCATAAAAAGGGGGAGATGCTCAGCTTGGATCGATATTTTTTATCTTATCGACAATGGCTTTAAGGCCATTACCACGTGAAGGACTTAAATGGGCAATCAAGCCTATTTTTTCAAAATAAGCATCCACATCAAACGCTTGAATTTGTGCGTAGGTCTTGCCGTTGTACGCAGCAAGGACTAAAGCAATTAAACCACGCACAATCCGCGCATCCGAATCGGCACAGAAAGACCACATTCCTTGGTGCTCCTGCCCCACTAACCATACTTGACTCTCGCAGCCTGCAACACTGACTTGCTGCGATTTCAAAGCATCAGGCATCGTGGGCAATAACTTCCCCCACTGGATCACTTGTCGATAGCGATCTTCCCAGCCAGTAAAATTTTGCATGGTCGCCACAATGTCATCAGCGCTAATCTCACGACCAAAGGGGGAGGCAGGAAAAGGAGTCATTAACGTTACACCTTATGTTTCTGAATTAACTTTTCAACAATGCGCGCTACGGCAACAAAACCAAAGGTTGCGGTAACAACCGTCGCAGCGCCAAATCCGCTGGCGCAATCCATCCGCTTTGGCCCTTCTGCGGTTGATTTCACCGCGCACACACTGCCATCGGCTTGCGGATATTTGAGCTGCTCTGTTGAGAACACGCAATCAATACCAAACTTACGCGCAGGGTTTACAGGGAAATTATGGCGATGACGAAGCGTATCTTTGAGTTTTTTTGCCAATGGGTCTTGAATCGTTTTGGTTAAATCCGCGACCTTGATTTGAGTTGGGTCAACTTGACCACCCGCACCACCGACGGTAATCACTTTAATTTTATTGCTACGGCAATAAGCCAGTAGTGAAGCTTTCGCTTTCAAACTGTCTATCGCATCAAGCACGTAATCGAACGTTTGACTCAAATAGCGGTGTTGGTTATCTGGCGTGATAAAGTCATCAATTAAGTGCACCACACACTCAGGGTTGATGAGCTTGACCCGCTCGGCCATCACTTCAATCTTACTTTGCCCAACCGTACCGCTCATCGCATGGATTTGACGGTTGATGTTAGTGACGCACACATCGTCCATATCAATCAGCGTTAACTCGCCAATGCCGGTGCGCGCCAATGCTTCGACTGCCCACGAGCCAACGCCACCGATACCAATCACACACACATGCGCAGCACGCAGTATTTCAACCTCACGATTTCCATAAAGGCGACGAGTGCCTCCGAAGCGTTGGTTGTAGCTATCTGAAGCGGGGGTATCGAGTTCACGCATAATTAAAAGTCCGATTGAAAGCGATAGAAAAATAAAGAGTGCGATTTATACGCACTCTTTATTTAAAAGTCTAGGTCGAAACCTGTGTCACTATTGTAGCTTTTCAGGCGGCAATGCCCAAGGTGCTTGTGTGGCTGAGTTTTCTAACCCCAGTTTCCAAACGCGACCAAAATGTTTGTAATGCCCTGCTTCCGTTCCGGCGCGCTCGCCCATGCCATGGTACAGATCGAGGTGGTTATCTTTTACCGCGCCGCCCGTATCTAGCACAATCAACATTCTCAACTGATGAGCGCCACTCCATGTACCATCTGCATTGAGCAGCGGCACTTCTGCTAAAATAGGTGTGCCCATTGGAAAGATAGAACGATCTCCGGCCACCGAGGCCATCGGCAGTAGTGGAATACCGGCAGAGCCAGTGACAGGGGCTGCCGCTTTGGGCGCAAAAAAGACATAGGAAGGATTTTGCTCTAGTAGCTCTCTTACCGTCGGTTCATCATTGGCTAGCACCCATTCCTTGATCGCTTTGAGTGACATTTTCTCTCGTGTCACTTCACCTCGTTCAATCAAGACTTTGCCAATACTGATGTAGGCTTTGTTATTCTTACCCGCGTAAGCGAAGTACTCAAGCGTATCGTCATCTTCAAAATGCACAAAACCACTGCCTTGCACCTCCATAATGAAAGGGTCAATCAGGTTCGCCGCATAACCTAACTCAAGCCCTTTTTCAGCTAACGCACCATCATAAATTTGCGCACGCGTTGGGCAATCGGCCGAACATTCAGGCAAACCAAATACGGGATATTTGAATATTTCATCCGGTTGATGGCGAAGCTCCATTACCGGAGAAAAATAGCCAGTGAAAAGCACATTACCTTTTTTATCGCCACCACCAAGCTGCGCCGCTTGTATTCCAAAATTCGCCAAATCTTGTGGATCACCACTTTGCAAAATCCATTCACTGATCTGTTGATACAAAGGTTGATAAATCGCTGCCATCGACGCCGAGCGAGTCACCACTTGTTCGCTCTGTTTGGAAAATTGCGTAAAGTCACGTGGCGTATTGGACTGCACCGTGTCTACTTTGTTGAGCGCTTTAGAGAAATCACCATCCAAATATTGCTGAGCACGGTCGGTCGGTTGCGCACAACCAAACAGCAGCAGTACTGCCGCAAGAGGAAAAATTTGCTTAATCACAGAAGTTATCCGTTATTTGAGTTGCTAAAAGCATGACAAACTCGCGCCTAAACCGCAATCAGCGAATTGTTAACGGAGGTTTTTTTGGTATTTTCCTGACAATCGGAAGGTTGGATTGTAGTGCGACGACGACATTTGTGTCATTTCGGTATTGTTATCATCACGCATTTTGTAACGATAGCTCGTATCACCAATCTGGTATTCTAAAAAATGACCATCAAACTCAAATGAAGTGGTGAGTACTCGGCCACTACTGATCACGCCTGCTTTCCCCAATTCAATTCGTTTGGCTGAATAAGGGGCAACATACTGCTCAACCCAAACCCCATACACCTCATCCTTTGGCGAAAAATAGTTTTCCAACCGAGTAAAGAGATCACCGTATAGCGACGCTACGGAAAGCAAGCCAATCATCACAACCAGCATCAAGCCTCGTTCAATGTACTTACATCTTCGCAAGTTTGTGAACTGAGGCGTAGCCGTAAGGCCTACGTTTTTTGTCATTTTCATGCGACTCAACTCGTTGGTTTTGGCCATATTTCGCCTTTATTGGCAAGCAGTCTAACGTGTCCTAAATCAGAGATAAAATCGGCGATTGAATAATTGCACCAAACTCAAAAAACCACTTGCCGACACGTGAATAAAAAGTCATTATTTGAACATATTTAAACACCAAGGTGCTCTCAGAGTGAAAATTCGCAGTACAGCTCTCGTTAAAGGATTTAGACAATCTGCTCCCTATGTTAACGCTCACCGTGGTAAAACCATGGTGATCATGCTCGGCGGTGAAGCGATTGCCGATAAAAATTTCGCTAATATCATCAGCGATCTCGCACTGCTGCATAGCCTTGGTGTCAAAATTGTTTTGGTGCACGGTGCTCGCCCACAAATCAATCAAATTCTGGCGACACATCATTGCTCCACTCCTTATCACAAAGGCATTCGGGTCACTGATGAGGAAGCGCTCAGCTTAGTCATGCAAGCCGCGGGGCAGCTCCAACTCGCTATCACAGCACGCCTTTCAATGAGCTTAAATAACACGCCAATGGCAGGAACTCAGCTCAATATCGTTAGTGGTAATTTTGTTATCTCTCAACCATTAGGTATAGATGATGGTGTCGATTATTGCCACAGTGGCCGCATTCGCCGTATTGATATTGAAGGCATCAACCGTATGCTTGACCAAGGTTCGATCGTGCTACTGGGGCCTATTGCGAGTTCCGTCACTGGCGAATGTTTTAATTTGCTCTCTGAAGAAGTAGCCACACAAGTCGCAATACGCCTAAAAGCAGATAAGCTGATCGGTTTTTGCTCAGAGCAAGGCATTATCGATGAGCAAGGCAACGCAATTGCTGAACTGTTCCCATCTGATGTTGAACGGATAATGCAGCGTATTGAAGCAGATACCGACCAAGTTCAGGATAATAGCTCAGGTACCTCACGCTTTCTGCGAGCCGCCGTTTCAGCGTGCCGCGCAGGTGTGCCACGTAGTCACTTAGTCAGTTACAAACAAGATGGTGCTTTGATCCAAGAGTTGTTCTCTTTTGACGGGATCGGTACTCAGATTGTCATGGCAAGTGCCGAACAAGTCCGTCAGGCACAGATCGATGATATCGGCGGAATTTTCGATTTAATCCGCCCGTTAGAAGAACAAGGAATATTAGTACGGCGTTCACGTGAGCAGTTAGAGCAAGAGATCCACAAATTCACGATTATTGATAAAGATGGCTTATTGATTGGTTGCGCCGCGCTTTACCCTTACCCAGAAGAGGGCATGGCAGAAATGGCGTGTGTCGCTATTCACCAGGAGTATCGGGACGGCAACCGCGGTTTATTGTTACTCAATCACATGAAGCAACAAGCAAAATCGATGCGTTTAGATCGCCTCTTTGTTTTGACAACGCACAGTTTACATTGGTTTAGAGAGCAAGGTTTTTATGAAGTCGGTGTGGAATCGTTACCGATAACTAAACAGAGTTTGTACAACTATCAACGCCGTTCAAAAATTTTAGTCCTGACGCTCTAACGTCAGGATATTGTATTTATTCGTTAAGTTATGGTGAATAGTTTATCTTTGATCAAGTGCAAACGTTTTCATTATTTTGTATACAAAATAAGCGCTTTATTTAACTTAATATTATGTGTAGAATCCGCCGACATCATTAAT
>NZ_CAWNHY010000051.1:0-8228 GCF_963874335.1 Vibrio sp. V10_P2A27P122
GGCTTGCACACTGAACAAACCTTGGTAGAAGAAACTATCGATAAATTGACTGGGGAAATCGGTAAGTTAGAGGCCAAAATTGCCGAAACACGGGTGAAGCAACAAGCTTTGGCACTTCGTAGCCAAACTGCGCATAACCGTCGTGATGTGCAACGTCATTTGCATACTAGCCGTACTGATGAAGCGATGGCGAAGTTTGAGCAGTACTCGCGTAAAGTCGATGAACTTGAAGCTGAAGCCGATCTCTACGCTATGTCCGGTAACGCTAAGTCACTCGACCAAGAATTTGCTGAACTTCAAGCGCAAGATGAAATTGAACAAGAGCTAGCAAAACTGAAACAGCAAATGGACAAAAACCAATAACGAGGAGTGGCATATATGTCATCATTTTTTATCGCAGGTCCACTGATTGTCTTTTTGATTTTTGTTGCACCGATATGGCTTTTTCTGCATTACAGAGGTAAACGACATAGCAGCAACTCATTGTCACAAGAGGATTTAGAGCGGATCAAAGCGTTATCTGAAAAAGCGGAAAAACTGCAAAGCCGTGTTGAAACCCTTGAACGCATCTTAGATGCTGAATCACCGACTTGGAGGCAAAATCATGGCTAGCCGAGAACTCTATAAAGATCCGGTCAATGGCAAAATAGCTGGCGTATGCGCTGGGCTTGCTAATTATCTTGGGTTAGAAGTTTGGTTGGTGCGTATATTGGTCATCTCGGCTGCACTACTCGGTGGTGGTTTTTTAGTGCTTTTAGCTTATATGGCTTTGATGCTGATGTTAGAAAAGCAGCCTACTCAGTATGTTGAAACGCTAAAAGCCCAACGCGAACATACATTGAAGAATAAGCCTTGGGAGCAAGGACAAACCGCCGAAGCTTTGCTGGCGACATTGGATCAAGATTTAACTCGAGTGGATCAGAAAATCCGTGAAATGGAGGCTTATGTCACCTCTGAAGCATTTAAAGTCAATCGTGAGTTTAATCAGCTTTAAAAAGCAAAGCTAGGCACGTAGATTTGCAGTGTCATTGTTCAACTGACACCGCAAATGAAGGTAAGGGTAAGGAAACAAAAAATGAAGCATCATACAGAAATGACTTGTGCATGGGCGATGAATCACCCTTTAGAGCGCGATTATCACGATAATGAGTGGGGCATTCCCGTTTACGATGATGTCAAGTTGTTCGAATTTTTGACGTTAGAAGGTGCGCAAGCTGGGCTGAGCTGGATTACGATTTTGAAAAAGCGCGAAGGTTACCGCTTAGCCTTTGACGGTTATGATCTTGAAAAACTGGCTCAGTACGACGAAACGCGGGCACCTTACATTATCGAGCATTTCGATGTGGTGAAGCACAAAGGCAAAATTGCCTCTGTCTATTCCAATGCACGAGCGGCTTTATTGTTGCAGCAAGAGTATGGCTCTTTATCCAAAGCATTGTGGCAGTTTGTGGATGGTCAACCAGTGCTCAATCATTGGCAGCAGATGAGTGATATCCCTACATCGACGCCCACGTCTAAGGCGATGAGCCAATTTCTAAAGAAAAAAGGCTTCAAGTTTATTGGCGAAACGATTTGTTATGCTTTTATGCAGGCGGTGGGTATGGTGAACGATCATTTGGCTGATTGCCCCAAGCGTTAATTTTTCAGGGTAACCTAATATGCAAAAGACCGCTGAAGATTCAGCGGCCTTTTGTTCTTCCGCTCATATTATGCACGCAGAGCAAGCTGTGCACTGTAGCGTTCTAATCCCGCTTTTAGATCAGCGATCAGATCGTCTACATCTTCAAGACCAATATGTACTCGAATCAGTGTACCTGCAAAGTGCGGGTGTGCGACGGTTCTTAAATTATCAAAGCTTTTGGGTTCATTAGCTAAAATCAGGCTTTCAAACCCACCCCATGAAAAGCCCATACTAAAATGTTGCATGCCATCGAGCAAAGCCGTCGTAGCTTTTGTATCACTGCTCTTTAATACAAATGAAAACAGCCCGTTACCACCAGTGAAATCACGCTGATAAAACTCATGTCCAGGACAAGTCTCTAACGCAGGATGGCGAACGTGATCCACTTCAGGTTGTTCTGCTAACCAGTGCGCAATGGCTAAGCTATTTTGAGCATGTTGACGTAAGCGAACATCTAACGTTCTCAGCCCTCGTAGCCCTAAATAAGCGTCATCAGGTGAGACACATTGTCCCATCAAATAGCTTTGCTCTCGCAATTGATCCCAGCATTTTTCATTGGCAATCGCTGTTCCTAACATCACGTCTGAGTGGCCAACAATGTATTTTGTCGCCGCTTGGATCGAAATATCAACACCATGTTCAAAAGGTGAAAAGTTCACGCCCGCCGCCCAAGTGTTATCCAGCATGACAATGATGTCATGTTCATGTGCAACCTGCGCTAAGGTTGGGATATCTTGCACTTCCATCGTGATCGAACCGGGTGATTCAGTGAACAACACTTTGGTATTGGGTTGGATCAAAGCACGGATTCCTTCACCTATGGTCGGTGGGTAGTAGGTCGTTTCTATGCCCATTTTTTTCATGATTTTTTCACAAAAATCACGAGTAGGTTCATAGCAAGTGTCGACCATCAGAATATGGTCACCCGTTTGCACAAAGGAAAGAATACTATTGGCAATGGCGGCCGCACCGCAAGGGAAAAGCGCGCAACCGACACCACCTTCAATTTCCACCATTGCTTCTTGGAACGCAAAGTGCGTATGAGTACCACGGCGTCCATAAAAAAGTGTTTTATTAGCCCGATTGACAGTCGCATGATTTTTTTCAGCCACACTATCAAATACAACGGTAGAGGCGCGCTGAATAGGTGGGTTGACAACGCCATTGGTCCACTTTTTACTACGACCCGCATTGACCAACTGTGTTTTTTTACCTTCTGACATCCGAAATCCTTGTCTGGGAGAGAGTTCGTTATTTAAAACATGGAGTTGCCTAGCTTGGCAACCCCAGTCAGATAAAAAGTTTATAGCAGAGGGTTAAACAGATAGAACAATCGTTCAAAAAACCTATGATACAGTGGGCGTTGCTCCCATATTGGTAGCTCAACCAAGTGAGATTGTTCTATATAGTGTTGCTGTAGCCAGTTCATTTCCTGAGTGAAGGATTGGTCTTCAATCGCGAGCGTGACTTCAAAATTGAGCCATAAGCTGCGCATATCGATATTCACTGTACCGACAAGACAGAACTGGTTATCGATCACGACGGATTTAGTGTGCAGCAAGCCACCGTAGAATTCGTATATTTTCACACCGGCTTCGAGCAACTCACCATAAAAGGCGCGAGAGGCCCATTTGACCATCAATGAGTCATTTTTATGTGGAATAATGATCTCAACATTGATACCGCGCTGAGCGGTCATTTTTAGCGTTGCTAATAGGTCTGCACTAGGCACAAAGTAAGGGGTAGTGATCCTAACGGATTGGTTTGACTGATTAATCGCCAGTGTTAACACTTGGGAGATTAAGTTTTCTGGCATACCAGGGCCTGAAGGGACAACCTGTACAGGATGATGGGGCTGATCCGGACCAATTGTGCATTCTGGTTGTGCTGGTAACATACGTGTTCCCGTTTCCACCTCCCAATCCCAGCAATGTACTGCGGACAGCACATTGACCGCAGGCCCAGTAATACGAACCATAATATCGACCCATTGACCCACACCGGAGTTTTGCTTGAAATAGGCCGGGTCAACCAAATTCATCGAGCCTGTGTAGGCAATTTTATCGTCGATAACAATGATTTTACGATGTTGGCGTAGGTCTAAGCGGCGTAAGAACATCCGCCACGGGCTCACTTCTAACGCTTGGACGACTTCAACTCCTGCGTCTTTCATCATGGTATACCAATGACTTTTGAAGAAGCGGGGGCTCCCTGCGGAATCAAGCAGCAGCTTAACGTGTACACCTCGTTTGGCCGCTTGGATCAGAGCCGACGCAACCGAATCCGCCAATCCACCTGGGTGCCAAATATAAAAGACCATTTGAATGCTGGTGTGAGCTTGTTCAATGTCGGCAATAATGGAATGCAGAATTTCGTTAGGGGAGGTTTGCAGTGATAACGTATTACCACTTAAGGCCGGAATCCCCATACGGTGGTTACACAGTTCATCAATTTTATAAATTTGAGCACCCATTCCCTCAGGGGCATGAGCTTGGCAATCGTTAAGCCGTCTAAACCAATCACCAAATGGAGCAAACATTTCCTTGGCACGCTCTGCACGCTTGCGCCCTAAATTTAGCTCACCAAAAAGAAAGTAGCAGATCACTCCCACAATCGGAATGATATAAATCACCATCAGCCAAGCCAGAGAAACACTCACCGCTCGGCGTTTCAACACAACGCGTAGCGTGACTGCGGCGACCAAAAACCAATAGAGTGCGATGCCTGCTAAAGTAAGAACGTGGTAAACCTTGTCCATGCCATTAATCTTGTCGATAGAATAAGTCACGATAGTAAAGGGAAAGGGAAAAGTAAGGAAGTTTATCGCGTGAATAATATGAAAATAGTAACAGATGAATCGTGTTACTAAAGTGATCATGGCAGTTTAAAAAAATGATCTGAGGATAAAAAAGCAACAATTGAACTATAAAACTACGGTCTAATCCATAATTTATATCGTTCGGACTTCCAATTTTAATCTCAAACTGTTTTACTTGCCACCATCTCAGTGCGACTAAAAATTATAACTTGTGTAATTAAAAGTTTACACTCACTTTTAGCACTGCCTAACAAACACAACATTGGTAAATAGTTTATGGCAAGTAGTTCAAGAGGTCATTTCTCATCGAGACTTGGTTTTATTATGGCGGCTGCAGGTTCTGCGGTTGGCCTAGGGAATGTGTGGGGTTTTCCGACCAAAGCGGCAAGTAATGGTGGCGCGGCATTTTTAGTGATTTATTTGGCGATGGTATTCTTGCTGGCGTTTCCAATGCTGGTTGCGGAATTGACGATCGGGCGACATGGACAATCTAACCCCATCGCTTCTTTAAGAAGTATCTGGACCAAAAATCGTGCGGCGGCGGCACTGTTTGGCATTATCGCGATGATTGCCTCATCGATGATCCTCAGTTTTTACTCCATTCTTGCCGGATGGCTTATGGGTTTTGCGGCATCCCCTATATTAGGCCTGTTGGGTTTACAGACGGCGGCCGATTGGTTAGTGAATTTTAGCGGCTTACGCAATGTTTTACTGGCTCTCGCATTTTCTTTGCTCACTATTTATGTTGTGCGAAAAGGTGTCGCGGACGGCATTGAAAAATGGTCTACCCGTTTGATGCCAGTGCTTTTTATTCTATTCGGCGCCATGATTGCTTATATCTTTACCCAAGATGGGGCAATGGAAGGATTGAAGATGTATTTGATCCCTGATATTGCGCACATCACTCCCAGTTTATTAGTAGACGCAATGGGGCAAGCTTTCTTCTCTCTCTCTTTAGGCGTTGGAGCGATGATCGTTTATGGCTCATATCTTAAGAAAGATGTTAATTTGCCAAAAACAGCGGCGCAAGTCGCGGCGATTGATACGGGAGTGGCGTTTGCAGCTGGCCTTTTGATTCTCCCAGCAATGTTTGTGGCTAAAAATCATGGTGTCGAAATTTTTGATGATGCAGGCAACTTGATGAGTTCGGGCGATTTAGTCTTCACCGTGCTGCCTGCGATGTTTGATAATATGGGCAGTGCAGGGGTGTTGCTCGGTTTTGGTTTCTTTATTTTGATGGTTATCGCAGCGCTAACTTCTTCAATTTCTATGCTAGAAGTACCAGTATCTTGCGCGCAAGATGAACTAAAAATGACTCGTAGCCAAGCAACATGGATGATCGGTGGAGCCATTGCGCTGCTGAGCATCATCATTTCCCTTAACTTTGGGGCGTTATTTAACCTAGTGGCTAACGTCTCGACCGTCTATATGCAACCTTTATTAGGTGTGGTTTGGGCTATTGTGGTGGGTTGGGTTTGGCATCGTAATAAATTGCTTGATGAGATCAAACAAGGTAACCCAGACATTGCACAAAGCCTATTCTGGAAAATTTGGCCATGGTACGTGCGTTTTGTTTGCCCCGTGGCGATTTTAATGGTCTTTGCTTATTCATTAATTTAGCGCATTCCTAAGGCTCTCATCCGAGAGCCTTTTTATCATCCTACGGCCTTGAACCTTGCATTTATTGGTATCTGTGTTGTTTAACGCTATACTCAGCCGCCTATTCTGCAGTTAGTGATTCACATGTTTGATATTCTTTATACTCACAACGATTTTCTCATCATCAACAAGCATCCCAATGTTTCTGTACACAAAGATGACGGGGATACGATGCTTCTGCAAGAAGTGGGTAAGGTTTCAGGTGATGGCCAGCTCTACTTAGTTCATCGGTTGGATAAAATGACGTCCGGCATTTTATTGCTTGCCCGCCACCAAGCTGCGGCCAGTGAGTTGTCTAAAAACTTTGCAGCAAGGGAAGTCGAGAAATTCTATCTTGCCATTGGCAGTAAAAAGCCTAAAAAGAAACAGGGCTTGATAAGCGGTGATATGGAACGCTCTCGACGTTCGTCATGGAAGTTAGTAGTGACACAAAATAACCCTGCAGTAACGCAGTTTTTTTCCTGTTCTGCTGAGCCGGGTGAACGTCTCTTTTTATGTAAACCTTTTACCGGAAAAACCCACCAAATTAGGGTTGCTTTGAAATCACTCGGCTCTGCGATTGTCGGTGACCCGATTTATCATTCTCATGATGATTCTGATAGAGGCTATCTACACGCTTTTGCGTTACGTTTTTGCTATCAGGATCTGTGGTATCAATTTATCTGCGACCCACGCAATCAAGTAGCGATGGGGCAGAAATGGAACTCAGACATTGTTAGCCAAGGGATTGAATCTTGGTTAACACCTTGGAATCTAGTTTGGCCGAAAGTAAACAAATGACAGAACAAACAATGCAACGCTCAGCGCTTTCTCACTTTTTTACCCATATTGAGCAGCAGCTCTCCTGCAATACAGGTGAAATTCGCCGCTTATTTCATGGCCGAGGTCGTCAGTGGCCAGGTCTAGAACAGCTCACCTGTGACTGGTTGCAAGGGCAGTTAGTCGTCAACTTATTTAAAAATGTCGAAGAAGATTTTCTCGCGGAGTTAAAAGCGGGTTTGTCGCACCTAACAACCAGTCCGTTATGGCTAGAAAAGCAAGGTAGTTGTGTCTTACTTCAGCATCGATATGCCGATGGCGCGCCTTCAGAAACAGTATGGGGAGCGTTAGAGCCTTTCCCTGTGGTGGTCGAAAATGGCTTAAAGTACCAATTGAGCATTGGGCGTAACCAGAATTTTGGGCTGTTTTTGGATATGCGCTACGGCCGTGAGTGGGTTTCATCTCACGCTAAACATAAAAATATACTGAATCTATTTGCCTATACTTGCGGTTTTTCAGTAGCAGCTATTGCTGGTGGTGCTGACCAAGTTGTGAATGTCGATATGGCCAAAGCATCACTGGCTAAAGGCCGTGAAAACCATCAATTAAATGGCCACAATCTCAATTCAGTGAAGTTTCTTGGACATGATATTTTCAAGTCTTGGGGAAAAATCAAAAAATCAGGGCCATATGATTTGATTATTATTGATCCTCCTTCGTTTCAAAAAGGCAGCTTTGCGCTGACTAAAGATTATCAACGTATCTTACGCCGTTTACCTGAGCTGTTAGAACAAGGCGGCGAAGTGCTTGCATGCGTTAATTCACCAGCCGTAACCTGCGACTTTTTAATCGAAGGGATGAAGGTGGAAGCGCCATCACTTACTTTTCAAGCTCGCCTAGAAAACCCACCAGAGTTTGAAGATATTGATCCGCAAGCCAGCCTGAAAGCACTGATTTTCTCCTAAGTAGAATGGAGACTAGGTAAGATCACGCCATAATAAAGTTGGTTATGGTGTGATTTCTCCCGACTTCAGGAATTATTAATTTCCCAAAATATGTTCAATCGGTGAGGGTTTAGAATAGATGAATCCTTGGATAAGATACACAGCACGAGTAGCAAGATAATCAACTTGGTCTCCGCGTTCAACGCCTTCAGCAATAATTTCAATATTAGCTTCTTGTGCTGAGAGAATAATGGAATTGAGTACCTTTATTTTTAAGTCGTCAGTTCCAATCGTATCAATAAACATTTTGTCTATTTTAATACAAGAAATACCAAGATTTTGTATATATGAGTAACCACCGTAGCCT
>NZ_CAWNHY010000052.1:0-8150 GCF_963874335.1 Vibrio sp. V10_P2A27P122
GTTTCACCCTTAGTTATGAATTGATTTTAGGCTACCTATTTGCTCCAGTTGCGTGGCTGGTGGGCATTCCATGGAGCGAAGCGATGACGGCAGGCTCACTGATTGGTAATAAAATTGTCGTGAACGAGTTTGTCGCTTTTATCCAATTGATGGACGTAAAAGATTCGCTCAGTGAACATTCTCAAGCGATTGTAACTTTTGCTCTGTGCGGCTTTGCCAATATTTCGACCATGGCAGTATTGATCGGTGGTTTGGGCAGTTTGGTGCCAGAGCGTCGCAGCTTCATCTCTCAATATGGTTTTCGAGCGATCAGTGCTGGCGTGCTGGCTAACTTGATGAGTGCTGCGCTTGCTGGGGTTATTTTGTCGCTATAAACGTAGCGTTTCTATTGGTTACGAAAACCCACCATACATTTTGTATCTTCGATGCCGGCTAACAGAGCCGGCATTTTTATCCATCCATCTCACCAAAATAATATTGACCATATCAATTTCTCAACGACGTGTGATTAGGTGAGTTCGTGAAGTCCGCCGAAAAAGATTTGCAAGCGGTGTTGATGTTGAAATCATGCCGTGATTTTGAGCTGAGATAATTAAAATTATCAGTTATTTAGAGTGCAATTCTCGTCCTCTAGCTTATTAGTTATATACCCTGCCTACTTGATGTTGCCTTGTTTTTATCTCGCGTATTGCAGGCCACCACGTCAAGTTACTTGGGAACGGGTTAATTATTTTCATAAGCAAAGGAGAGAACAATGAGTTCTTATCTACTCAGAGCCGCCATCATTACAACGTTAGGGATAAGCTACCAAGCTCAAGCCTATAACTGTGATGGCTTGGGCTCTTGGGATACGGCCGCCATTTATACGTCCGGCGATAAAGTGACGCAATCTAACGCAGCCTATCAAGCTAACTATTGGACGCAGGGAAATGATCCTGCAAGCAATAACGGCCCTTGGGCATTTTGGCTATCACTCGGGCAGTGTGACAGCGGTGGTGGCAATGTTCCACCCACGCTAAATCTCGTTTCTCCTGCCAATAATGCACAAATCCCACAAGGCAGCTTAATCACGCTGCAAGCCACGGCGTCTGATAGCGATGGTAGCGTGGCACAGGTTGAATTTTTGATTGATGGCGTGTCGATCGCCGTCATCACACAAGCGCCTTTCCAAACCGATTGGACTGCCGCTTTAGGCGCAACCCAAGTGACTGCAATTGCCACTGATAATCAGGGTGCGACTACGTCAACAGCGTCAACCATCTCGGTTACGCCTGTTGGTGGTTTAGTGCCTCCTTCCATCTCCTTAACCAGCCCAATAGGTGCTGAGCAGCTAGCGGCTGGTGACCCATTGACGCTAAGCGCTAATGCCACCGATTCGGATGGAACCGTCACGCAAGTTGATTTTTATGTGGATGGACAACTCGTCGCTTCAGATACTTCAGAACCTTATGTCCACGATTGGACTGCTGTCTCAGGCTCTCACACCTTTAAAGCCAAAGCGACGGATAATGATAACCAAACGACTCATAGCCAAGAGGTCGCCTTGGTTGTATCTGGAGGCTCAAGTGGTGGTTGTGCAGGTTTAGCAA
Organism: Vibrio sp. V10_P2A27P122; assembly: GCF_963874335.1. Classification (NCBI taxonomy): domain Bacteria; kingdom Pseudomonadati; phylum Pseudomonadota; class Gammaproteobacteria; order Vibrionales; family Vibrionaceae; genus Vibrio; species Vibrio sp. V10_P2A27P122. The sequence continues at coordinate 1,590 of NZ_CAWNHY010000052.1, forward strand.
CCTATGTGGCGGGTAGCAGTTACGCTGCGGGCGAACTGGTGCAAAACAATAATCAAAAGTTCCGTTGTGATATCGCAGGTTGGTGCTCTTCCAGCTCAGCGTGGGCCTATGAGCCGGGCAAAGGAAGTTATTGGCAAGAAGCGTGGACAGGAATGGGCGCGTGCGCCACGCCACCTACCGTTTCATTGACAAGCCCTGCTGATAATGAAGTGATTCTGGCTGGTTCTACCATCCTGCTCAGTGCACAAGCTAATGATGCCGATGGCAGTGTAGTACAAGTGGAATTTCTTGCTGATGGCACGAGCCTTGGCGTAGTAAACCAAGCGCCTTATTCGGTTGAGTGGGTTGCGAACAAGGTCGGAAGTACCACACTCAAAGCCATCGCAACCGATAATGACAATAATAACGCTGAAAGTCAGATTAACGTTTCAGTGAGCGATCAAGCGTTAGTGGTGTCGTTAACATCGCCAACGTCAGGGCAAACCGTCGGTTTAGGTAAACCAGTCAATATTGCTGCCAATGCGACGTCACTCACTGGTGCTGTTTCTAAAGTCGATTTCTTAGTGAATGGAGCGGTGGTCGCAACTGATACTAGTGCGCCTTATGCCTACACTTGGACACCTACGGCTATCGGCGAATACACAGTGGCTGCGCAAGCTTATGATGCAGGCAGTAGTGTATTGTCAGACGCAGCTACCGTGAAGGTGGTTGAACAGACACAGAAAAAGCACAAATTGATCGGTTACTGGCATAATTTTGTCAATGCTGCTGGCTGCCCAATGCGTCTCGCTGATATGTCTGATGCGTGGGATGTGATCGATATTGCATTTGCCGATAATGACCGCAATAGTAATGGAACCGTGCATTTCAATCTTTTCGCAGGCGATGCGCATAGTAGCTGTCCCGCCTTAGATGCTACCCAGTTCAAGCAAGATATGGCGGCCTTGCAAGCCAAAGGCAAAGTTTTTGTTTTGTCACTTGGTGGCGCTGAAGGCAACATTACGCTCAATACTGACAGTGATGAAGCGCACTTTGTTGATAGTTTGACGGCGTTGATCAAAGAGTGGGGTTTTGATGGCTTGGATGTTGATTTAGAAAGTGGTTCTAACTTAATGCATGGCTCGCAAATTCAAGCGCGCTTGGGCCGGGCATTAAAGCAAATTGAAGCCAACATCGGCGGTGATATGTACCTGACCATGGCTCCAGAACACCCTTATGTTCAAGGAGGAATGGTGGCTTATAGCGGCATTTGGGGAGCGTATATTCCTATCATCAATGAGGTTCGTGACACGCTCGATCTACTTCATGTTCAGCTTTATAACAACGGTGGGTTACCAAACCCTTATCTACCGGGTGCAGCTCCTGAAGGTTCGGTGGATATGATGGTCGCTCAATCAAAAATGCTGTTAGAAGGGTTTGATTTGGCCGATGGTTCACGCTTTGAACCACTGCGTGACGATCAAGTTGCAATCGGTTTACCTTCTGGCCCGAGCTCTGCCAACTCTGGGCAAGCGCCCACGCAAAACATTCTTGATGCGTTGGACTGCTTAACCAAGGGAACCTCTTGCGCGACGGTGAAACCGAGTTTCAACTACCCTAACTACGGTGGTGTGATGACATGGTCTATTAACTGGGACGAACACGATGGCTACAATTTCTCTACGCCAATAGGTAACAAACTGACGCAAATGAATAATGCCCAATAAAGGCTAAGTTGGTTTATAATGCAAGAACCCCAGCGCAGTGCTGGGGTTCTTTGGCTCGCTGATCATAGCTATCAATAACCACTAGCAATAATCAATAACAAGATCAGTTATTGGGGTGAAATTGTTCGCACGCCAACAGGGTGTTTTCAATCAAACTGGCCACCGTCATTGGCCCGACACCACCCGGAACAGGGGTGATCAAGCTTGCTTTGGTGCGCGCTACATCGTACTCGACATCGCCAATCAGTTTGCCTGACTCCAAGCGGTTGATGCCCACATCAATCACTACGGCACCGTCTTTAATCCATGCGCCGGGAATAAAATTGGGTTTACCAACGGCTACCACCAATAAATCAGCTTGGCGAACATGGTGCTCTAAATCTTTAGTGAAGCGATGGCATGTGGTTGTGGTGCAACCAGCCAGTAGCAGCTCTAACGTCATTGGTCGGCCGACAATATTGGATGCGCCCACAATCACCGCATGCTTACCACGCAGTTGAACGTTATAGCGCTCAAGCAAAGTGATGATCCCTTTGGGTGTGCAAGAGCGCAGTTTAGGAATGCGTTGGGCTAAACGGCCCACATTGTAAGGGTGAAAACCATCGACATCTTTTTCAGGAACAATGCGTTCAAGCACATGGGTTGTGTCAATCCCAGCAGGTAAGGGCAGTTGCACTAAAATGCCGTCAATTTCAGGGTCGGCATTGAGCTTATCGATTAACGCCAGTAGCTCCTCTTCACCTGCAGTGGCCGGAAGATCATAGGATTTAGAAACAAAACCCACCTCTTCACAAGCACGACGTTTGCTGCCGACATACACTTGTGACGCAGGATCTTCTCCCACCAGCACCACCGCTAGCCCCGGAGCTCGAAGACCCACTTGAGTGCGAGCTTTTACTCGCGCCGCTACTTCAGAGCGAACCGTCTGGGAGATGAGTGTCCCATCAATATTTTGAGCAGTCATGGCTTTCCTTACACATTGGTCGCAAATATTTTTGGGCGCATTGTCGCAGATATTTAAAGTAACATCTATAAGCAAACGTTTGCTTTGTTCTGTTTTTCGTCACATGGTTAGCGAATGGCAGTTTTTTAGGCATTTGAAACAGAATGTTAGAGAAAGCGATTGATTTACGGAGTTCAACTCGTATAATCCTGTCCCTGTAGCGCGCCCTTAGCTCAGCTGGATAGAGCACGTCCCTTCTAAGGATGTGGTCGTAGGTTCGAATCCTACAGGGCGCGCCATTTATTCAAGAAAGCCCCGATAACTCAAAAAGTTGTCGGGGCTTTTGTTTTTCATGTTCATCCGTTCGGTTTTTTACTCCGATGGTACTTTTGTGCAGAGTGTTGATAATTTCATCGCTTTCATCTTATTACATCTTGCTCCTACTGGCCTCGCAAAACGCACCTTCTTAGCTATCCCACGAATATTTTGTGCCACACTCCAAGTGAAACTTAATTCATATGAAGGATGCGTAATGAATCTAACCAAATCTTCTTTAGTGACATGGTTTATCTGTTTTAGCCCAATGGTGGTAAGCCATCAGTTGTATCCTGATGTCGATACTCCACGGCTTAACGAAGCGCAGCTTGCAGAGAGCCAACTGCCATTTTCTCTGATTAGCGATGATGAGTTTGTTTTTCGACCTCATCAACGTCCTTTCAATATTGAAGATTTTATTGGTACCCATCAGCCAAATTGGCTTGAGCTTGTCGAGTCAGTTAGCCATTGGGCTGGGGCAACGGGGGTTGATCCTCGAGTGTTATTGACCACTTTAGCGTTATTAGAGCAAGAGAGTGCTTCGGAGCAAAGCTTGGACAATAGACAGCGGCAGATCAAAGATATTGCGAATCAACTGTCTCAGCGTTTCTATCACTATCAAGAAAGTTCATCGGCTCTTCAATACAATGCTGCGACGTTAGCGGTCATGCAGCAATTGAATCGGGTGGATGATTGGGCATTATGGAAATCGCAATATGAGCTTTGGTTTGGTGCTTTCAGCGAACCACAAAACACACCAGCTCCTATGCGTATGGGAAACCTCATTGCTTCGCCTAGTGAGGGGTTTATGCAGTGGCCATGGCGCAAAGGGTATCAGTGGATACCTAACGGTACGCATGCGCACAGTGGCTCAGGTTTTCCGCTTTCTTCGATCGATGTTTCTTACGATTGGCCAGCTTGGGGCGCGCCAACTTACAGTGTAACGGCCGCGCATGATGGCTACGTGTCGGTGATGTCTCGGTGCCAACTGCGTGTGACGCATCCAAACGGTTGGGCGACGAACTATTACCATATGGACGGAATCCAAGTCGCGAATAATCAGTGGGTGACGAAAGACAGTAAGTTGGGTGTTTATGCTAACCAGCGTTCCATTGCTTTGTGTGAAGGTGGATCGTCCACCGGTCCTCACTTGCACTTCTCATTGCTTTATCAAGGGCGTTTTCAATCTTTACAAGGTGTGAGTTTTGGGCCATATAAGGTTCAGACTGGGCGATATAGTTACGATAATCATTGCCAATATACATGGCTGTATGACCAACGTAAGCAGCAGAAAGTCTGCTTATGGCAACCTATTTATAATTAAGGTTCACGCTGAAATGTTGTGATGGAAAATGTTGGTGCAAGGTTCTCTTACACCAACATTCATTTTGTGCTCAACAGATTTGTTGTGTCGTGAGCCGATCACTGACTTATCGTTCTTTAACGACGAAACGAACGGTTACGTGCGGAACGCTCTTTATGGGCAGAAGCCGCTTTAGCCTGTGAGTTTAAAATGGAATCAACCGTCAGCTCCATTGGCTCTTTAGGTTTGAGGCCATGTGGGAAAGTGCGCGCGCGCGGTGGCAGATCATATTCTTCAGCTGAAGCGCGTGGCATACGTTTAAAGCGATATAGGTAGAAGTTTTCTACTTTCTCTCTCGCCCAATCGGTTTTATTGAGATATTTCACGCTGCTGGCAACCGATGGGTTGGTATGGAAGCAGTTAAAACGCATTGCCGTATCGAGAATATCCCAACCGTAAAAATCCACTAGTTCTTGCAGTAATGTTTCTAACTTAAGACCGTGTAATGGGTTATTTCTTTGTAATTCAATTCTTTCTTCTTCAGTCATCATAACGAGTTCCTAAGTAGTTCACTAACCGAGGCCAGCAGGGGTGTATGGTTTTCGTTGGTTTTTTATTCAAACAACGTGGCATCACGAATGATCATCTCTTAACACGCTAGTTGAAGGGGCCGCATTCTAACAGAATTCAGTGACCCTCCCTAAGATTATCGTGCGGAAGATCAGCGTTGTTTGATTGGTCAGATTTTTCTGCGTTCAATAAAAAGGACATAGCGCTTAAAGAGCTTGGATTGTCGTCTTTACACAGATTTACTTGTTACTTCATCTACTTTACGTTGTGATTGTTACTCTTAGATAACCTTTATATTTAAGTGGTTATTGTGATGAGCAGAGTAAGCAAAACGGTATTGATTGTGATGGTGGTTGTCTCGGTATTATGGATGCAAGCCGAGCCAACGCTTTTGGTGTCTGAAAACCTCTTCAAGTGGAGATCGGCTTTTATCCAGTGGTCGGGCATTTTGTCCATTGTGGCGATGTCATTGGCTATGGTGCTGGCGCTTCGTTTGCCCCTTGTTGAGCAGTGGACACAAGGAATCGATAAAGGCTATCGGATACACAAATGGCTGGGCATTTCGGCCACGTTGCTTGGTTTATTTCACTGGCTTTGTTACCAGATACCGAAATGGATGATCGCACTTGAGCTCCTGACTAAACCTAATCGGCTCAATGGCTCTGGCCCACAGGGGAACTTGTCGGGTTTTGCGCTTTGGGTAAAAGAGATGCGCCCGATGGGGTTAGCCATTGGCGAATGGGGGTTCTACTCATTATTGCTGCTGGTGGGTGTATCACTGTGGCTAACCATTAAATACAAACCGTTTCGCTTATCGCACCGTTTGATGGCGGTGGTGTACCTTTTGCTGGCTGGGCATTCGGTATTATTGTTGAAAAAGGCGTATTGGGGCTGGCCGATTTATTGGTTAGTGTTGATGTTTATTGCGCTTGGCTCCGCGGCAGCAGTCTACAGTTTGCTTGGATTTGTGGGCCGAAATGCACGTTATTCAGCGAAGATTAGCGCATGCCACTACTGCGCAGCGAGCCAAACGTTAGATTTAAGAATTAAGATGGAGAAACCTTGGCCCGGACACAAAGCAGGGCAGTTTGCCTATTTGAGTTTTGTTGGCGAAGAGCCGCATCCGTTTACTATTGCTTCGTACAATAAGGCTAATGAGCTGCGATTTTTGATCAAAGAGCTCGGCGATTTTACCACTGGTCTTTATAAGAGAATTACCGTGGGTGAGCCGATTGAGGTCGAAGGTCCATATGGACGATTTGAGTTTTATAGTGATAGGCCACAAGTCTGGATTGGTGGCGGTGTCGGCATCGCTCCATTTATGGCTGGGTTAGATTATTTACACACGGTAAAAGCGCATCCGGCTACTTATCTGTTCTTCTGCTGCCATCATGCAGAGCAAGCCCTGTGTGATGAGCTTAAGCAGAAAGCATTGCGTGCAGGTGTCTCCCTCACAGTGATTGATTCAAGCATTGCGCCGCATTTGTCTGCCGAGACTATTGCTCGCCAGTGTGGTGATTTAAGTGGTTTTGAGTTTTTCTTTTGTGGCCCTGTTGCGTTTTCACGGACTTTAAAACAGGCGTTGAAGCCTTACCATGTAGACGTTGAAACTCAGTTCCATGAAGAGTTGTTTATGATGCGTTGAGTATTTGTTGTGAAATGACCAAGCCCCATGTTTTCTAAGAATTACAGCACGAATGACAGCATGAACAACAGATAGTGAC
>NZ_CAWNHY010000053.1:0-8057 GCF_963874335.1 Vibrio sp. V10_P2A27P122
AATGAGAGCAGCGGCTCTTAAAATCATAACCTAACTTAGAAAATCACAAGGAAAATAGAATGTTAGTATCTAAAGAAGGCCAAGCGGTACCACAAGTCACTTTCCCTACTCGTCAAGGTGATGCTTGGGTTAATCTCACAACAGATCAATTATTCAAAGGTAAAACCGTTATCGTATTTAGCTTGCCAGGTGCCTTCACCCCAACCTGTTCATCAAGCCACTTGCCGCGTTACAACGAACTGTACCCGGTGTTTAAAGAGCATGGTGTTGATGACATCCTATGTGTTTCGGTGAACGATACCTTTGTGATGAATGCTTGGAAAACAGACCAAGAAGCAGAGAATATTACTTTCATTCCTGATGGCAATGGCGAATTTACTGACGGCATGGGTATGTTAGTTGATAAAAGCCAAATCGGTTTTGGCAAACGTTCATGGCGTTACAGCATGTTAGTCAAAGATGGCATCATCGAAAAAATGTTTATCGAAGCTGATGAACCGGGTGACCCGTTCAAAGTATCAGATGCTGACACCATGCTGAAATACATTGCACCTAACTATAAAACACAAGAATCGGTTACCGTATTTACTAAACCAGGTTGCCCATTCTGCACTAAAGCAAAACAACTCTTGATTGACCACGGTCTTCAATATGAAGAAGTGGTATTGGGTAAAGATGCAACCACAGTGAGCTTACGAGCTATCACAGGCCGTACCACCGTTCCGCAAGTTTTCGTTGGTGGTAAACACATCGGCGGCAGCGAAGAGCTAGAAGCTTACCTGGGCTAATCACGCCTGCCCTAGGAAAATCTTCCTAGGGCATCCTCCTCATTTAGACTCAATGACAGCATTATTAAATGTTGCCATCGACTATTCACATTCCAAATTTAGAGAAAGCGATGATGAAACAGTTAAACGTTGATGTAGCCATTATTGGTGGTGGGACCGCAGGACTCGGCGCTTATCGTGCAGCAAAAGCACATACGACTAGTGTCGTCATGATCGAAGGTGGCCCATACGGAACCACATGCGCTCGCGTCGGCTGCATGCCATCTAAGTTACTGATTGCGGCCGCTGAAAGCGTCCATCACATCCACAAAGCTCCTGCTTTTGGTGTTCATCCTCAAGGTGAAATTGTCATTAATGGGCATGAAGTGATGGCGCGGGTAAAACGTGAACGTGACCGCTTTGTCGGATTTGTGCTTGAAGGCGTTGAGGAGATCCCCGCTGAAGACAAAATCTCAGGCTACGCCCAATTTATCGACAACCACACCCTGCAAGTTGACAACCATACCCAAATCAGCGCCAAGCGGATCGTGATTGCTACCGGTTCTCGCCCAGCCTACCCCGCGGTATGGCATGAACTTGGCGATCGCTTAATCATTAATGATGACCTATTTGAGTGGGACGACTTACCCGAATCTGTTGCCGTATTTGGCCCGGGAGTTATTGGCTTAGAACTAGGCCAAGCCTTGCATCGTTTAGGGGTAAAAGTAAAGCTGTTCGGCATTGGTGGACAAGTTGGCCCATTAACCGACCCTGATGTGATGGCTTACGCTGATAAAACGTTTAAGGAAGAATTCTATTTAGACGCTGACGTTAAAGTGGAAAGCATGAAACGCATTGCTTCTCCAACAGGCCAAAACGACAAAGTTGAAATCCAATTCATCAACCGTGAAGGGCAGCTCGAGACATTTGTCGTTGACTATGTGTTGGCGGCAACCGGTCGTCGCCCGAACGTAGATAAATTGGCAATTGAAAATACCGATGTAGCCCTTGATGCGCGTGGCGTACCAGCGGCCGATCACTATACGCTGCAAACCTCTGTAGACAGTATTTTCATTGCTGGTGATGCAAGTAATCAACTGCCACTGCTTCATGAAGCGGCCGATCAAGGTCGTATTGCAGGGGATAACGCTGGCCGCTACCCAGATATTCGTGCCGGGCTTCGTCGTTCTTCTATCTCAGCGGTTTTTTCAGACCCACAAATTGCGATGATCGGTGAATCCTACAAACAGCTAACCACTCGTTTGGGAAATTGTGGCTGTTTTGCTATCGGTACTGTGTCGTTTGAAAATCAAGGCCGTTCACGCGTCATGCTGCGCAATAAAGGGTTATTGCATGTGTATGGCGAACAAGGAACAGGGCGATTTTTAGGCGCTGAAATGATGGGGCCGAATGCAGAGCACTTGGCTCATTTGCTGGCGTGGGCACATCAAAATCAGATGACGATTTCACAGATGTTGGATATGCCTTTTTATCACCCCGTAATTGAAGAAGGCGTGCGCACCGCGCTGCGTGATCTAAACGCTAAACTGCATTTAGGTCCTGAGATGATAAAGCATTGCATGGACTGCGGTCCGGGCTGTTAATTTTCAACATCCATTCATGCGGTCGCCCTTGTGCGGCCGTTTTTTATACGCTTTAGTTTCAGCCACGCCTTAGACTCACACCTTCGCGCACGTTATACTGCCGTTATTTTCTCTTTAATGAACGCGCTTATGCCTTGCAATAACTGCCAATCTTCGTGGTTTTGGAAAAAAATCGGCCGCTGCCAACGTTGTATGGATCAGCTCACTGTTTTGTCTGTTGGGTGCTGGCTTGTGTGGTGGTGGTTATGCAGGGAGAACCCTAAAACCATTGAATCGATCAGCTTGCTAATAGCGGGCTTTGCCTTTAACGGTTTGCTGTTTTTACATCTGTGGATGAAGTTTGTGGTACTCCCTTGGCGTAAGCGGCAAGGGCGCGACAAATAAAAAGCCAAAGAGCACAAAAGAAAAAGCCCCAGAACCAATAGTAGGTTTGGGGCCTTCTTAGATTCTTCTAAGAAAAAGCAGTGGTACAGTTATAGACCACGCTTTTCTTAAATTGTTCCGTGATCATTCGATCTTTTTGAGATCTTTTTCCAAGGCCTCATTAACGGCAATGATCGCGTTGGTAATCAAAGCATTAAGCGACGTTGACTCGCTTGATGATCTGCTCAACCAAATTGATCTCAAGTGCCACTTCATCACAAGCGTGCTGCCGTGGGCATTGTTCACAATCTTTAAGCACTTTCTCTGGCAGTAAGCTTTTTGAGGTTGGAATAAAATCATGCTTCATGAAAAACTCTGGCGTTCGAGTCAGAACAAACACTTTCTTAATCGCCATTTGCCGCGCTTTATTCACCAAATACGAGACGATCGCTTTTCCTTGTCCTTGACCTTGCCAACCTGCTTCTACACCAAGCGAACGAATTTCAGCCAACCCAGAGTCATAGACATATAACGAGGCGCATCCCGTCACTTCACCATGGTGTTCCGCCACGGCAAATGAACCAATATCGCGCACCAACTCATTGCGTGAACGGGGCAAGTTTTCGCCCATATTCGCCCAATAAGTGACCATACTTTCTAGCGTTTCAATATCCGTCAAACGGGCTGGGCGAACTTTCACCGCCGTGGTGTCACGTTTGTCTAAACGCGCTTTGGCTTGATCAACCGCATAGGCCACTTGTTTTGGCGAAACGCCACCTAAAGCACTGCGTTTTTCTAAGCAAGATTCGATGGTGAGGATCGCGTAAACATCATCTTCAATGACCGACGAAAACTCTTTAAGCTCGGCAAGGGTCAGTTCTTCAAGTGCACACCCTTTCGCAATCGCGCCAACCACCGCCACGCCCACAATATGGTGCGCTTCACGGAAAGGGATCCCTTTGGCAACTAAATAATCAGCTAATTCGGTAGCATTGGCATAGCCTTGTTTGGCCGCTTCTAAAGTCCGTTCGGTTTTAATTTTGATGCCATCAAAGCAGAGCGCAGCCATTTCCATGCAGTCGTTCCAAGTATCCAGCGCGTCAAACAGCCCCTCTTTGTCTTCTTGCATATCTTTGTTATAAGCCAGTGGTAAGGCTTTGACCGTCATCATCATGCCCGCAAGCGAGCCATAGACACGGCCAGTTTTGCCACGGATCAGCTCCAAGGCATCAGGGTTTTTCTTTTGCGGCATCAAGGATGAACCGGAAGTCACGGTATCAGCCAGTTCGATAAAACCAGACTCACCCGAGTTGTAGAAGATCATATCTTCCGCCAAACGCGATAAATGCAGCATCGAGATCGACGCCACCGACATCAATTCCATCACATGATCTCGGTCGGATACTGAATCGAGCGAGTTGCGCGTGGCACGGCGAAACCCTAAATGATGAGCAAGCTGTTCACGATCAATTGGATAGGCCGTACCAGCCAACGCACCTGAACCAAGCGGACAAGTATCAAGGCGCTTAATCGCATCATTTAGACGAGAGTAATCACGCTCAAACATTTCAACATAGGCCAAACACCAATGCGCAAAGGTCACTGGTTGCGCACGTTGCAGGTGGGTATAACCGGGCAAAACCGTCGCTTGGTGCTGCTGAGCAACCGACACTAGTTTCGTTTGCAGGCGATCTAACCCCAACAGTAATTGCTGACCTTGCTGGCGGCACCACAATTTTAAATCGGTCGCGACTTGGTCATTACGAGAGCGCCCAGTGTGCAGCTTTTTGCCTAAATCACCCACTTTGCTGATCAACTGCTGCTCAACCCAAGAGTGAATATCTTCTGCATCAGAGCGTAAGATCTGCTCAGGATCTTCCATCACTTCCAGTTTGAGTTCGTTGAGCGCAAGTTCTAGTTTTTGCTGCTCCTCTTCGCCCAAAACATTCACTGACACCAACGCCTTTGACCATGCTATAGAGCCCACAATGTCTTGTTCAGCCAATCGGTAATCAAAGCGAAGTGAATCGTTGAACTCTTTGAACCTCGTGTCTGCTGCTTGGGTAAATCTACCGCCCCATAATGCCATTGCGTATCTCCTGCTCTTAGGTCGCGACTGAGCGTGACCACATCAAATTGCTCAATCATTTTTATAATAAAGATCGCTACTAGAGCGATCTTTTATTGTTATTTTTGTGTCTCTACCTTGGGTGTTAACCTAGGCTTTATTCTTCTTCGCTTCGTTCAACGCTCTGATCCGGCTTGCCAACGAATAGAGACGAATGAAGCCGCCTGCGTGGCTTTGGTCATACACAACATCTTCACCAAAGGTCGCAAACTCTTCCGAGTACAAGCTGTTTTCAGAACGTTTTTGCGTCACTGTCGCTTGCCCTTTGTAAAGCTTCACAACCACTTCACCATTAATATCCTGTGCCAGCTCATCGGCTGCGGCCATGATGGATTTACGCAGCGGAGTGAACCAACGGCCATCGTATACAAGATGCGACGCTTTGACACCCAGTTCTTCACGAAATTCGAATGAGGCTTTATCGAGCACTAACTGCTCAACAGCACGCAACGCTTCCATCATGATGGTGCCTCCTGGGGTTTCATAACAACCACGAGACTTCATACCAACCAAACGGTTTTCGACGATGTCGATACGACCAACGCCGTGTTTAGAGCCTTTCTCATTAAGGTAAACGAGTGCGTTGTAAGGCGTCATCAGTTCACCATCGACGCCAACGACTTCGCCTTTCGCGACCTGCAGTGTGACAAACTCTGGTTCATTTGGTGCTTGTTCTGGATCTACTGTCCATACCCAGCAATCCTCATTAGGGGCATTCCAAGTACTCTCAAGCACGCCACCTTCGGTCGAAATGTGCCACGCGTTCGCATCACGCGAGTAAATTTTCGTCAATGAAGCGGCGCAAGGAATGTTACGCTCAGCAAGGAAATCAAGACACTCTTCACGACTCACGATGTCCCACTCACGCCAAGGGGCAATCACATGTAAATCAGGCGCTAGGGCTGCAAACGCACCTTCAAAACGCACTTGGTCATTACCTTTCCCCGTACAGCCGTGACACAGCGCATCGGCACCCACTTTACGCGCTACTTCAACTTGCGCTTTGGCAATGATTGGGCGAGCCATTGACGTCCCAAGTAGGTATTTACCTTCGTAATAAGCGCCTGTTTTTAGTGTTGGGTAGATGTATTCAGCGACCATCTCTTCTTTAAGATCGACCACATAACACTCTGACGCGCCAGAGGCTTTCGCTTTCTCTTCAATGCCGACCAATTCTTCTTCACCTTGGCCGACATCGGCAACAAAGGCAACCACTTCACAATCGTAGTTTTCTTTTAACCACGGAATGATCACCGATGTATCTAGACCGCCAGAGTATGCGACAACGACTTTATTGACTTGAACCTTGCTCATCTTACTTTCTCCATTTCCCGGCGCTGCGCTTGGCGGTCAGTGCTCTGGGTGATTAATTACTTACAGCTGTTATCAACAACTGATTAAATGCGTTTATTGAGGTAAAAATTGGGTCCCGATACTTTCGCCCGCAAACAATTTGCTGAGCTTATCTGGGTAACGCCATGTCGCCACTTCAATCGGGCGACCTAAATCATTTGCCGCTTCCAGCGCCGCTTTCACTTTGACAATCATGCCATCCGTGATCACTTTGCCTTTAATCAGCGCATTGGCCTGCTGCTCATTGAGGCTCGACAACAAATGGCCTTTGCCATCCAGCACACCGCTCACATCGGAAAGCAGAACGAGCTCTGCGTCCAATGCGCCAGCCACTGCAACGGCTGCTTGATCGGCGTTGACATTCATCATTTGGCCATCAGCGGTCAGGCCAATCGAGCTGATAATAGGCAAACCACCAGCGGCTAAAATCGCTTGCACGATTTGTGAATCACCAGGAGAAGCCTTGCCCACTGCGCCGAGTTCTGGATCCAACCCTTCGACTTTGCATAGCCCGCCATCAGCGAGCGATAAACCAACCGCATTTAAGCCATCTTTAATCGCTTGCCCTTGCAGCATTTTGTTGGCTGTCCCAGCCAGCGCGCCTGCAATCAGCGGAATTTGGTCATAAGGCGTGACACGCAAACCTTCTTTCTTCACGGTTTTTAGTTGTAATTTCGCCATCAGGTCATCGACGAGATAACCGCCCCCGTGCACGATGACAATTCGTCGCTGAGCTTGGGCTTGATACAGTGCGATTGCGCCAAACAGTTTGCTTAGCGTTTCAGAACAAGACAGCGCCGCGCCGCCTAACTTAATCACTAATGGATTTTGCTTTGTATCTGTCATATTTAACCCTTACGCTTGGTGCGTTACACCAAAGCCGTTAGCTCAGAAAAACCGTAATGAATATTTAAACACTGCATCGCTTGGCTCGATGCCCCCTTTAATAAATTATCGATCGCGGACACGACGATAATATGCTCACCTTGCACTCGCCAACCGAGGTCGCAAAATGGCGTAAATTCAACATCTTTGATGCTCGGCAAGGTTGATTTGAGCCGAACCGCTGGTTTGTTAGCGTACGCCTTCTCAAAAGCATGGCTGACTTGTTGCTCTGAAATACCTGATGCAAGCTTCATCGTCACGGTGGCCAAAATACCGCGTTTGAAATTCCCTAAGTGAGGCGTAAAAATCACATCACATCCTAAATGGGCGACGATTTCAGGTTGGTGGCGATGAGTAAACACGCCGTATGGCTGTAAGCTCACTTCACAAAAACTGTTGGTTAATGTCGCTTTTCTGCCCGCGCCGGTGACACCGCTGGTGGCATTAATCACCGGCCATTGAGTTGTATCTAACAAACCCGCTTCAACCAAAGGCTTTATCGCAAGTTGCGATGCGGTTGGATAGCAACCTGCAACGGCGATCAATTGGCTCTGCTTAATTGCCTCATAATTCCATTCCGCCAGTCCATAAACCGCGTTTTCTAACCATTTAGGGTGTTGATGTTTAAAACCATAGTAATTTTGGTAAAAATCATCACCTTTGACGCGAAAAGCACCAGAAAGGTCGAAAACTTGACAATTTTGCGCAAGAAAAATAGGCGCGAGATCATGGCTCACCTCATGAGCCGTAGCTAAAAACACCACATCACATTGGCTTGCAACGCTCACCGGATCCATTAATGGTTGTACCTGCATGTCGACAATACCGGAGAGTTTGCCATGCAGCTCAGCCATTGGTTTTCCAGCATCTAGGCTATTGGCGGAAACGTATAAACCTGATAGCGTGAGTTGTGGGTGTTTTTGCACCATATACGCCAACTCAGCGCCGGTATAACCG
>NZ_CAWNHY010000054.1:0-8006 GCF_963874335.1 Vibrio sp. V10_P2A27P122
GTATAAATACGTACTTTGACACTAAGCCAATAACAACAATGAGGTTTGATTATGGAATGGATAATTCACGGAGCGGAATGGTTTATCGGACTATTTCAAAAAGGAGGAGAGGTGTTTACGGGGATGGTAACCGGTATTTTACCTTTACTAATTGCACTGCTGGTGGCGATGAATGCGCTTATCCGATTGGTGGGTCAAGAACGAGTGGAGAAACTGGCACAGAGTAGTGCTGGCAATCCGATCTCTCGCTATTTGATATTGCCAGTTATCGGCACCTTCATTTTCTGTAACCCGATGACATTGAGTCTCGGTCGTTTTTTACCTGAACGTTATAAACCTTCCTATTACGCGGCGGCTTCATATAGCTGTCACTCGATGAATGGTTTGTTTCCGCACATTAACCCTGGTGAGTTGTTTGTCTATCTAGGTATTGCTAGTGGCCTGACAACGCTCGGTCTGCCGCTTGGACCTCTTGCGGTTAGCTATTTGTTGGTTGGTATGGTGACGAATTTCTTCCGTGGGTGGGTCACTGACTTCACTACAACTATGGTTGAACGTCAACAGGGTGTTCAGTTAGAGCGTCAGGTTCACGTAGGTTAATGGGGCAATAAAAATGACGAAAGTATTACGTATACAGAAAGGTAGTGGCGGCTGGGGTGGCCCATTGGAGTTGCCGATCGAAGCCGATAAAAAGGTGTTTTACATTACGGGTGGTACTCGCCCTGCGATTGTCGACCGTATTGTTGAGCTTACCGGTTATGAAGCGGTTGATGGTTTCAAAACTAGTGTGCCCGATGAAGACATTGGCGTTGCGGTCATCGACTGTGGTGGAACATTGCGCTGCGGTCTGTATCCCAAAAAACGGATACCGACAGTTAATATTCACGCTACGGGTAAAAGTGGACCATTGGCTGAATTCATCACTGAAGATATTTATGTATCGGGTGTGCGTGAGTGTGACATTCAACTAGTAGGTAGCGAGGGTGGATCAATGCAACCACCACTAAGAGATGAACTCTCTAACGAGAGTCTGGCGACAAACAAATACGATACGAGTAAAAAACTAACTCAGCAAAGTGACAGCTTGTTGGCTCGGATCGGCATTGGGATGGGTTCGGTGATGGCGACCTTCTACCAAGCTGGGCGTGAAGCCATTGATACCATTTTGAAAACGATTTTGCCGTTTATGGCATTCGTCTCCATGCTGATTGGGGTGATCATTGCCTCTGGTTTGGGCGATGTGATCGCGCATGTATTGACGCCTTTGGCGCAAAATCCACTAGGGTTAGTAACGCTCGCGTTGATCTGCTCGTTCCCGTTGCTTTCTCCATTCCTTGGCCCCGGTGCGGTTATCGCTCAAGTTATTGGTGTATTAGTCGGCACCCAAATTGGTCTTGGCAATATACCACCACATCTCGCGTTGCCCGCTTTATTTGCCATCAATGCTCAAGCGGCTTGTGATTTCATCCCGGTTGGGTTGGGTATGGCAGAAGCTAAGCCGAGAACCGTTGAAATAGGTGTTCCTTCGGTACTGTATTCACGCTTCCTTACTGGCGCACCTACCGTTCTACTGGCTTGGTTTGTGTCTCTATTTATCTATCAATAGGAGGGGAGAGCAATGTCGCCACTATATCAAGTCAAGATCGAGAGCATTGGTGAGTTTGCCAATAGTGCGTTGGAAGACGATATGATGATCATCTTCAGTAATATTGCCCCAAAAGATGCGGCAGAGTATTGCTTCATCCACTCGCATGACGCACTCAAGGGGAATATCAAACCCGGTGGTGTGATGCAATTGGGAAGGTATCAGTATCCGATTACAGCGGTTGGTGAGGTGGTCAATCAAAACCTTGCAGAACTTGGGCACATTACCATACGGTTTGATGCCTTAGTCGAAGCTGAATATCCGGGTTGTCTTCATGTCAATGGTGAACGACCTCAGCAAGTGCGCTGCGGTGATGAAATTGTCTTTTTAAATTAATAGTCAGTATGGGTGCTCTATGCCTACGATGGGGCACCCTCTAAGTAAGGTGTAAGTTATGAGTAAAGTTGCGTTAGTGGTTGGTGGTGGTCAGACTCTAGGTGAATTTCTGTGCTTAGGTTTGGCTAATGAAGGTTACCGAGTTGCGGTCGCCGATTTAAATGGTTGCAGTGCTGAAAAGGTGGCTAATAGAATTAATCAAGAATACGGCCAGGCTACAGCACTGGGTGTGGAGGTAGATGCCACCAAAGAGCAAAGTGTAGTGAATATGGTTAGGCAAATAGATGAATTTTTTGGACGGATTGATCTGCTGGTTTACAGCGCTGGCGTAGCTCAGGCTGGCAAGATTGACGGTTTTCCACTGACTGCTTGGCAGCTATCGATTGACGTAAACCTAACGGGGTATTTCCTCTGTGCACGAGAAGTATCAAAAGTAATGATTCGTGAACAACGTGGTGGGCGCATTATTCAGATCAACTCAAAGTCGGGTAAAGTGGGTTCAAAGCATAACAGTGGTTACTCAGCGGCCAAATTTGGTGGGGTTGGCCTGACTCAGTCACTTGCGTTAGATTTAGCGGAACACAAAATCACGGTGCATTCTTTGATGTTGGGTAACTTGTTGAAAAGCCCTATGTTCCAATCACTGCTACCTCAGTATGCGAAAAAATTGGGTGTACCGGAATCAGAGGTTGAACAGATTTATATCGATAAAGTGCCACTTAAGGCAGGATGTGAATATCAGGATGTTCTCAATGTACTGAAGTTTTACGCCAGCGATGAAGCCGCCTATTGTACTGGTCAATCGATCAATATCACGGGTGGTCAGGTAATGTTCTAATCCATCCCCCATGGATTAAGCCCTATGCTCCTAGAATAAGGGCAGCTTATATTGGGCAGGCGTTATGCTTGCCCCTTTTTGACAAGAGGTATGAGATGGACTCAACAACGGTACTTATTTATTTTGCTGCAGGAGCTTGGATGATACAGATCGTCTTAGGTTATTTGCAGATTCGATCTTTTAATCGGATGCTTCAATCTATGACTCACAAAGGGAAAGTCAAGATAGGCCGCACCCAAAGCCGATGGAAACCGCGTACCGTACTGGTGTTGGTTGAAGATGAAGATCATCATGTTGTAGATGCCCAAGTGATGAAGGGTATTTCTGTATTTGCTAGACCAAAGACACTAGATCAACTCATTGGTCAATCACTACCTATCCCTGAATCACTCATATTTGAACTGGATCCTAATGTTCAAGAAGCGTTAAACGTCGCAATTTCTAGGCAGTAATGAAAGAATGTTCCCCCTTTTACTTTTAAGTTGAAAGGGAACTGTTATAAAATGCTATCAGTTTAATAATGAAGTTGATGCTATGAATTTAGATAACAGAAGAGCGCAGTTGCTGGATTATCTGCGTGTTAATGGGAAAACGTCAGTGAACGATCTGGCGGATACCTTTGAAACATCCGGAGCTACAATACGCAGTGATTTACGTTCGTTAGAGGAAGAAGGGCTTGTTATTCGCCGTTACGGAGCAGCTGAAGCTTGTATCGCTAATAGCGTCATTTTGGAAGACCGTTCGATGGATGAAAAGCAGACGGTGAACCTTGAACGTAAATGCTTAATCGCTAAAGCCGCTTCACAACTGGTCAAGGACGGGGATTCGATCATTCTGGACTGTGGCAGTACCACACTGCAGATGGTGCCGCATTTTGAACAGGTGATGTCACTGACATTGATGACGAACAGTATTCACATCGTAAACGCAGTAGCGAATTTGGATGCGGAACATACTGTATTGGTTCCGGGCGGAACGTATCGCCGAAAATCAGCGTCTTTCCATGGCACGCTGGCAGAGCAAGCATTTAAACAGTTTTCTTTCGATAAACTCTTTATTGGTGCTGATGGTTTTGACCTTGCGCAGGGAACAACAACCTACAACGAAGCGTATCAAGTCAGCCAGGCGATGTGCCAAGCAGCCAATCAGATCATTGTCGTGACCGATTCAAGTAAGTTTGGCCGTCGTAGCCCTAACGTGGTGGTTCCGCTAGATAAAATCGATATAGTTGTCACAGATAACCTTATCGCAGCAGAGGATCGGACGTATTTGGAAGAGAAAGGTATCCAAGTTATCACCGTTGGTTCCTAAGTCACTCCATAAACCCCATTTATGAAAGGAGGCCAGTTGGCTTTCTTTTTTATTTTGTCGTCGATTTCAATTTTTTACTTTTAAAATAAAAGTTATCGGTGATTGAATTCACGCTTTTCTCTTTTGCCTCTTTTTCAATATATCAATAACGGAAACACTCCAACTATCCCCACATAATTTAAGAGCCGAAGGTATGGATTGGATAATCGAGGGAGCGGAATGGTTTATTGGTCTTTTTGAGAAAGGCGGTGAAGTGTTTAGCGAAATGGTGGCACAAGTACTTCCAGTGCTGATCTGTTTATTAGTTGCCATGAATGCGCTGATCCGTTTTATTGGCCAACAGCGCATAGAAGTGTTAGCTCAGAAAAGTGCGTCTAATCCTATATCTCGCTATTTGCTCTTGCCGACAGTAGGAACCTTTGTTTTTTGTAATCCCATGGTGCTCAGCCTAGGGCGTTTCTTACCTGAAAAGTACAAACCTTCTTATTATGCCTCTGCCTCCTACAGTTGCCACACCATGAATGGTATGTTCCCTCATGTAAATCCTAGTGAATTGTTTATTTATCTAGGCATTGCCGCTGGGATCACTCAACAGGGCTTATCGCTCGGTCCTCTCGCTATTTCCTATTTGCTGGTTGGCTTAGTGACCAACTTTTTACGCGGTTGGGTAACCGATATGACGACTATGTTTGTGGCTAGACAACAAGGTGTAGTATTCAGCGATAAAGTCGATCTTCACGTGGTTGAGGAAAAATGATGACGGTATTGAAAGTAAACCGAGGGCAGGGTGGATGGGGTGGCCCGCTATTCATTCCGGTTGAGGTTGACAAGAAGATCATCTACATCACAGCAGGGACTCGTCCCCATTTTATTGATGAGATGGTGGCGTTGACGGGCATGCAAGCGGTTAACGGCTTTGAACATTTTGTTCCCGATGAACGAGTCGCTTGTGTAGTGATTGACTGTGGTGGCACATTGCGTTGTGGGCTTTATCCCAAAAAAGGTATTCCGACATTAAATATCCATGCTACAGGCCAAAGTGGCCCTTTGGCACAATATATTCAGGAAGATATTTATGCATCTGGCATACGCAGTGGTTGTTTTTCCTTGGTAGATGATCACAAAACTACGTTTTGTGAGCCAATCCTATCTCAGCCCCAATCCATTGACACGACGAAGAAGCTTAGCCAACAAACAGATAGCTTACTGGCTAAAGTGGGGATCGGTATGGGCTCGGTGATGGCGACCTTTAATCAGGCTGGGCGTGAAACCATTGATACCGTACTTAAAACCATTCTGCCTTTTATGGCGTTTGTTTCAATGTTGATTGGGGTTATTCTCGCGTCTGGGTTAGGTGATTTAATTGCTCATACTTTGGAGCCATTAGCAGGGAACCCGATCGGTTTACTGACGATTGCCTTGATCTGTTCATTTCCGTTTCTGTCACCCTTTCTTGGACCAGGTGCGGTGATTGCGCAAGTGATCGGTGTACTTATCGGGACTCAGATCGGTATGGGAAATATCCCACCGCACTTAGCATTACCCGCTTTGTTTGCCATAAATGCTCAAGCTGCTTGTGATTTCATCCCTGTAGGGCTTGGCCTTGCAGACGCTAAGCCCGAAACGGTACAGGTCGGTGTGCCTTCGGTACTTTACTCTCGTTTTCTTACAGGTGCGCCAACGGTGCTGATTGCTTGGCTTATCTCATTCTTCATTTATCAGTGAGGGCATATGCTTCAGTATCAAACGACGATTTTGTCCGCTGGCGATTATGCTAAAGACTCACTGCATGATGATATGGTGATTTTATTCGGCCCGAGCGCCCCTGATGCGGTGAAGGAATATTGCTTCATACACTCTGGATCTTCGTTGTATGGATTGATTGACCACAACACCACTTTATTAATTGGGGATCTCGGTTTTGTTGTGACGGCAGTCGGCAGTGTGGCGAACCAAAATCTTGCGGAGCTTGGGCATGTAACACTTAAGTTTGACGGTCAGCGAACCCCAGAATTGCCGGGTACCATCCATTTACTCGGTCCTAAATTAGAAGTGCTTCAACATGGTGATGTGTTGATGTTTGGTTAAAGTGGTGGAATGTGGCTTGATTGTGATTAGGCATATCTAAGAAAAAAGGCTCTTGTTTTAAAAGGAGCCAAATAGCTGGTAAGCGCTGTCGTATCGGTACGATTCATGAACTTGATAATGATATGGTTCATGATGATAGTGGGAGCTTCACCCAATAAAAGGGACTGATTTTGCAGAAGATTGACGCATAGCATCAAGTTCAGGATTAGGCTGTCGTTAGTATCGCTATTGGTTCGAATAGTGAGTAAAAATGACATGCGGAGATTTCAACTATAATTAACGAACAATTAAAGCGTGCCGTGCCGAACAAGGTTGCGCACAACAAGAAAGGAATGAGCAGCAAGATGAAAAAAATGCTGATGTTTCTATTATTGCTGCTTGGGCTGGCGGGCTCGGGGGCTGGCTATTACTTTCTTTATTATCTTCCCGAGCAAGAAGCACTGCAGGCCGATTCGTCGAGTTCGAACGATGAAGAACAAGTGCCAACCACTGAGGCGGCTCCTAAAACGGCCTTGCCACCAAAACCGCTTGTTAATGATTTATATGTCGATTTAGCAAGGCTCGGAGTAAGAGAAAAGCCCGATGCACAAGCGTTTGTTGAGCGGGTTCTATACCGTGGTGATAAGGTGAAAATCTTGGAACGTAAATCGGGTTTTGGCCGCATTACCGATTATTTTGTCTATGAGGAAAACGGGCCTGAAGTCGCGGAGTGGATACCTCTGGATGGTTTAGTGGAGCAAGCTCCGGTGATCACGGCAGAGGAGCGCCGTAAAACGGTCACGCAGTACATTGCGAACTCTGATGATTTTAAACTCTATGAAACGGCTTTTGTGCAGAAAACCGATGAGTTGCTGAAAAATGAAACCTGCGTACCAGAAGATTTTGAAGAGCTTGGTGGCTGGGTTAAGTCACTCAAATATCAAGAACGTGAGGTTTATTTTGTGTATTGTGGTGGCCGCAAGTTAGCCAACAAAATTTACTTTGATATACAAAGCAAAGAAATATTTTACGCTTCTCATTAGCTAAAGTGATAAGAGCATTTAGATCTTTTTACTTGAGGCTTATGGTTGTCATGAATATGATGCCTGCTTGAGTTGAGAGGAATGATTTTTTCATGCATTGGCACTTTATTAAATATGTCTGGTTTACGCTTTTTGCGGTGGTTCTGCCTTCGCAAGCGTTCGGCTATTTAATTGAAAGTGAAACGCACAGCCACGCTGAACCTAAAGTCATCCCACAATATGGTGAAAAAACCTCGCTCACGGCGATTGTTCATCAGCAAACATTGCCTCAAGCTGTTGCTATTCAACAACCTATCTCTGATCAACAAGATAAACAAACGGTTCCACCCGTATCAAAATCGCTTCACTCAGACACTTCTGCTGCAATCGTCACCGCATCTCGTTGGGGGGTAACTTCCAGAGTCGTTGAATACGATGGCCCCACTTTTGTCGATAACACGCCCAATTACGACGTCACCGTCGCTCCCTTTAGGCTTTATCTTTTCCCTGTCGCTGAGTTGGCGGCATGGCAAGCTCGCCCCTATAGTTCTAACCATAGAATTTCTGGTTGGAAAGAAACGAATGCCATGTATGTGGCGTTAAATAGCCAGTACTGATCCTTCTTACTTTATATCAAGTGACAAAGTCACTCGCTTGTTCATTTAACTTGTTCATTTAAAGTAATAACAACTCAGCTTTGCTGAGAGGATTGGTATGAAAAAAACACAAAATAAAAAGGCGTCAGCACGTCTTATTAATCACTATTCTGCGTGGAAGTATATCGTAT
>NZ_CAWNHY010000055.1:0-38472 GCF_963874335.1 Vibrio sp. V10_P2A27P122
GTTTTAACCTGCATTGTTTCTAATTTTTTTAATTCGCTCTGCGATAGATTGATTCTCGCAATCATCATAATATTTTTCAAAGGAGAGAAAGCTGTCGACATGATACACCTATTAATTAATTGACAAGTCAATCAACACCATTAACCACAGAGGGTTGAATATCACGAGATTTATTCTGAAATTTCCTGCCAATTTTTGCTCCACAAAAACACACACGTTGAGGTAAATATCGACATCTACATGATTGCATTGATGAAAAATGCGTATCATCAGTGCTCATAGTGGCAATTTAATGACACTTAGATCATTTGTAACTCAAGTAAATGCTTCAGGATAAAGACCACTTTGATCTTATACTGAAGAGTGAACGTACAAATATGTTATTAACGGGCTGTTAGGCTGACGACATACATATGAGTACCCCATCTTTAGTGATTTTTTTCGATGCGCAGTGTCCTTTATGCTGCAATGAAATGCGTTCATTAAAAACCTTCGATCACCATGGTCGGGTTCAGCTTATCGACATAAATGACGGCGATGCTATGCGTAGCTTTCCTTCTATCGACAAAAGCAAGGCGTTATCGATACTGCATGGCTTAGATCAACAAGGCAATCTGCTTTATGGGCTGGATGTGACCGTTCTAGCTTGGCGTTTAGTCAACAAACATCGCTGGTTATTCATCACGCGCTTACCCATCCTAAAATGGATTAGCGACCAAATTTATCTCCTTTTTGCAAAACATCGCATGTCGATATCTCGCTGGTTTAGTCATGCTCAATGCCGTAATGGCGTTTGTAAAAACAGAGAGTGATAACAATGAAATACCTCATTATTGGCGCCTCAAGCATCATCGCCCAAGCTTTTATAAGGGAGCTCAAAGCGCAGACTTTAGCGCCAGAAATCGTTACCGTCTCAAGACAAAAATATCTCGCCCAATCCTCAAGCGAACATTTCCCAACCGACTACAGTATCGAATCAACGGCCTTGATTGCCAAAACATTGGCCGACATCGGGCATAAGTTTGATCAAATTGTGTTTTTTAATGGGCAACTACACAACGGCACCTATACACCGGAAAAGCGTATCTCAAGGTTTGACGAGTCTTACTTTCAATGGCTTTTACAATGTAACGTTTTGAGCCAAGTGCGTTGGTTTCAATATTTACCATCACTTATTGATCGTCAATCTTTTGCAAAAATTACGGTTTTTAGCGCGCGGATAGGTAGCTTAGAGGATAACCACAGTGGCGGCTGGTACAGCTATCGGATGAGTAAAGCGGCGCTAAATATGGCGACGAAAAGTTTTGCGATAGAGCTAGCTCGCACTCATCCCAACACACAAACTATTCTGTTTCATCCGGGAACCACCGACACCCCGCTTTCTAAACCATTTCAGCGTAATGTGGCTAGCGATAAGCTCTTTGAACCGGAGTTTGTGGCTAAGCAACTTTATCAACTACAGCAAAAGGAAATGTTAGATAAGCCCGTCTGTTTTGTGGATTGGCAGCACCAGACCATCAAATGGTGATCGCTCATTGAGTGGTCGATAACGCAGCTGATGTTCGGTGAGCCATGTTTTTAAGGTCTTGCGCGATATTTTAATACCCGTTTCGCTCAAGTGATTTGGTATTAAAAAATAATCGATGGGATATTTAAATCTTTCAAGCCTGCCATTGAGCCACTGCTCTAACGCCTCTTTTTTAGGCATAGTTTGGCATTGCAACAAAGCAACGCTGCGCGCGCCAAACTCATCATCATGAACAGGGATCACCATCGCTAAAGCAATGTCGGGGTGGTGAGATAATACCGCTTCAATCTCTTCACAATGAATGTTTTCGCCTCCAGAGATAAATTGGTTATCAACGCGGCCAATAATGCACAGCTCATCATTCTGCCAATGGCCAAGATCTTGGCTGTCGAACCATCCTTGTTCATCGATAAGAGGCGTGATTAAGCCTTGTTGGTAATAGCCACTGGATATGGTTTCACCGCCAATGAAAATACGCTGACCTTGTAGCTTCACTTGCCGTTTAGGTAGCACGTGGCCAACACTCTGGCTTGCGTTAACACGTTTTGCTGTGACAGTGGAAGCTGCTTCCGTCATACCATAACCCACCCAAGTTTCAATGCCATGCTTTGCCGCCTGCTGGGCGAGATGGTTTGGGATATGGCCTCCGCCAAGCAGCACGTGCGTTAATGCGAGCGGTGTTTTACTGTCTAATAAACGCTTCAGTTGAGTAGCAACCAATGAAGCATGCGTAACATGAATTATATCTTGGGTGAGATCACCGCTGCCGACTTTTAAGCAAGCACCAGCTGCTAGCCAGCGATAAATAATGGCTAACCCAGACACATGATACATCGGTAAACTCAGCAGCCACGTATCATGGCAACTAAATGAAAATACCTCAAGTAAGCCACTGGCTGACGACCAATGCTGCTGAAAAGTATGAATAACGGCTTTAGGAACCCCAGTAGAGCCAGAAGTAAAGATGATTGAGGCAAACTGTGTCTCAGCCTTGTTTACCATAGCGCTCGTGGGCGGCGAAACATGTTCGTTAGTAATATGTTCATGAGTAAAAAGCCGGATGTTAGCGTCAGCGAGCAATGAAGTTAGCTCACTCTCCTCAAGCTTAGCTCCTTCACCTAACCATAACCAATGTGGTTGATTCTCTCCGTATAAGGTACTGAGTTTCTGTTTCAGCAGCATCACAGGTTGTGGCATGGTGATGGCGCAGATCACGCCAAGTTTTAACGACGCAAGGTAGATTAACACTAACTCAAGGCTGTTCTTACCCACTAACGTCAGCACATCTTGGTTCTGCAAACCTTGTTGCTGCATTGCAAAAGCATAAGCGTCAATACGGTTCGCTAACTGCTGCCAAGTGTAGGTTTGATTCGCCGTACGCAATGCGATCGCGTGCGGCGTATACAAAGCATGTTGTTGCCACGGCTTTTGGCAAAAGGAAACGCCTACTCGCATTGAGATTGCCAAACCACCGTTTGCTGCGCGAGCGTTTGTATCGGCAATGCGCTGTTGGGCCATGCGCTTTCGAGTTGTGCTTTAAACAAACTAATCGTATCTAGCCCCGGAATTTCATTAGGCAGTTGCCACTGCGCAAAACGAGCTAATTGGCAAAGCCCTAAGCTTGATTCGATGCTAGAGCTAATAACGGCTTGAATGCCTAATGTTTTAGCTTTTTCAATCAAAGCGATACAGCGCTGTACCGACCCAATCAAGGTCGGTTTAATCACAATGGCTTTCGCTCCCGTCAGATCTTCTAGCTGAAAATCTGCACGGCGAACGGCTTGCTGTAAGGTTTCATCCCACGCAATCGCAATGCCCGTATTGATAGCAAAAGCCAAGCTGTCACTGGGAGATGGACACGGCTCTTCCAAAAACGCAATGCGTTGACGCAGCGAAGGAGAGACATATTGGGCAAATTTTTCAGCTTTAGCGGGTGTCCAAGCTTGGTTAGCATCAAGACGCAATTGCAAATCAGGCATGGATTCTAAAAACAGATTTACGATCATCCCATCGCGAATCGCTTCGTACAGCCCAACTTTAATCTTCGCAACTCTATGATCGCCCGGTAGCGCGTTCAGAAGCGGGATCAGTTCATCAGGGTCTCCCGAGCACAAAGGTGCTGCGTGATAGTGTCCGGCTTGAGGCAACCCACCATCCAGCTCTAACTCCGCCATCGACAAACCAAAGGCAACAGAAGGAAAAAGATCATCATAGGTAATAAGCTCACCACTAACCCAAAGCTGAAGCTGCGCTATTAACTGCTGCTGTGCTTGCTCAAGTGACTCTAAACTGAAACCGGGTAATGGGGCAACTTCACCCAACGCTGAACCGTGATCATCTTGTAATTCAATAATCAGACCTTCACGTTCTACCAGCTTCTGATTGCGGAGAATAACGCCGCTATCCATCGGTAAACAGTAGCGATACAGTGTTGCGCTGCGCATAATTTCAACCTTTTGTTCGATATTCGACTTTGTTCATTGAGACCACTAGCCCAAATCATCACGGAAAATTGGATGATTTGAGCCGATTTTACGCTTAAGGATTACGAGGGAATTTATTGAAATCAGGGCGGCGTTTTTCATTGAAGGCATTGCGCCCTTCTTGCCCCTCTTCTGTCATATAGAACATCATGGTTGCGTTACCCGCCAGTTCTTGCAAACCTGCTTGGCCGTCACAATCTGCGTTGAGCGCTGCTTTCAAACAGCGCAGCGCCATAGGGCTATGCTGCAATACTTCACGACACCAGCGAACCGTCTCTTTTTCTAAATCAGCTACTGGCACAACCGTGTTGACCAGCCCCATGTCCAACGCTTCTTGAGCATCATAAAAACGGCAAAGGAACCAAATTTCACGCGCTTTTTTCTGCCCAACGATACGGGCCATGTAAGACGCACCCCATCCACCATCGAATGAACCCACTTTGGGCCCTGTTTGACCAAACTGGGCATTTTCTGCCGCTATAGTTAAATCGCACATCATATGCAGCACATGGCCACCACCGACAGCCCAACCAGCAACCGCCGCAATTACAGGTTTCGGACAGGTACGAATTTGGCGTTGGAAATCGAGCACATTGAGATGATGCGTACCGGACTCATCACGATAGCCGCCGTAGTCGCCACGAATTTTTTGATCGCCACCAGAGCAAAATGCCGCTTCACCAAGACCAGTTAGAATGATCACGCCAACTTGCTCATCATAACGCGCATCGGCCAGCGCACTGATCATCTCTTTAACCGTTTGTGGGCGAAAGGCATTACGCACCTGAGGGCGGGCAATCGTAATTTTGGCAATGCCATCTTGCGATTTGTGATAGTGAATATCTTCATATTCGGCGCTGCAGTCACTCCAGATGACTGGTGCATACAATTCTTGTTCAGTAATACCGACTGTTTTAGCCATGGTGCTTTCCATTGTTCTATTAATTATTGTTTTTGAACCAACGCGTTAGCATTGGCTGATAAATTCTTGAATAAGATGAGCAAATACTTCGGGCTGCTCATGATGGACATTATGCCCTGCAGCCCGCACTTGGCGATATTCGAAACCGCTTTGCTGTGCCAGATGAACAAACTTGCTGTCCTTCTCCCCACAAATATAGACCATTGGCAATGCGACTTGCTCAAGTTGTGCGAGCAGATAAGGCTGCTTTGCCAATGAAGTCGAAAGTAGCATGTGAGCCACTGCCACCCCAAGATTAGCACTGCGTTGAGTGACTAAAGTTTGTCTTTGCTCATGATTTAATGAAGAAAAAACGGGTTGATGATACCAATCGACCAAAACTCGCTCAATCTGCTCAGTTTGGAAACGATGTGCCCAATGGTGATCATTTTTCAATCGTTGCTCACGTTCAAAAGAACTCTGCAAGCCGAAGTTGCCACCCTCAACGATCAAACCTTGAATGTTCAACGCCGAAAAACGCTGCATCGCCACGCCATACATTGCCAGCCTTCCACCAAGTGAATAGCCCACCAATACGATAGGTGTTTTTTCGCCAAGCTGCTTAAGCACGGTTGCAGAAATGTGAGCGCAGCACTCATCAAAATCATCACATAAGAGAGACTGACTACCGCCATGGCCGGGAAGATCAATCCATAATTGCGAGTATGGCGAAAGGAAAACCGCCGTTTTCGACCAATCTCGCCCACTGCCTAGTAAACCATGTAGAAAAACCACCACAGGCTCGACCGACGTCGAACCTGTGGTGGTGCTGCAATAAAAACGACTACAAAGCATAGACTTGCTGGGTAAATTGTGTGATTTGCTCACCGGCTTGCCCAGACGGCGTGGTCACTTCAACCAATAAGGTGCCAGTACCCTGTTGTAAATGTTCACGGACCAAGCTTTGATAAGCAGATAAGGTTTGCGGACAAGCATAACCTAAACGAAACTGCCGTGCGGCGTGTTCAAATTGGTAGCCATGGGGCATTTGGTACAAGGCGGTTTTGTGCGTTTTGGGAACGGGTAATAGATCAAAAATAGCGCCACCATCATTATTCACCACCACCAGCACCAGAGGCGTGCTGACTTGGCTAAGCAGAGCTAGAGAATTCAGATCATACAGCAATGACGTGTCACCAATAAATACCAACATTGGATTATGATTGGCTCGCTGTACTCCTGCGGCGGTTGCCACTAAGCCATCAATGCCCGAAGCGCCTCGATTGGAGTAAACCGAACGTCCCTCAATTTGAGCAAACATATCAGCTAAACGGACGAACAAACTGTTGCCGATAAATAGGTCGGCCCCTTCGCTACGCTCGGCCATATCGAGCGCTAAACCAATCTCTGTAATGGAAGAGTCACCGTTCAAATGTAATTTAGCCAGTTGGGCAATCTCTTGCGCCACACTTTTTATCCGATCCGACCAACCCGCTTGCGCCGCACCTAAAGCCGTTAATTTACCAATATGCCGATCGACCCAGCACGCAATATCAGTGACAAACTGCTGTTGCATCAGATGGCTTTGATTATTACGTGCCATTTGGGGTGAAACGTAAATATACTGCACGTTACCCGTGTGGGCATGGCTAGCTAGCCATTGAGTAAGCCGTTTTGAGACCAGCCGTGAACCGAATTGGATCACCACCTCACTTTCACTAAGCAGCTCACGTGCTCGCGCATTTTGCAACCATAAATCAAAATGCGCCCATTCGCTGCTCACGCCTGATTGTGGATCACATAAGACTGGCCAGCCAAGTTTGTTGGCAAAGTGCTTGGCCTTCTTCGCTTCAGCTAACGTCAACGAACCAAGAATCACCAGCCCTTTTTTACTCAGCCATGCACCATCATCTAACGTTTTGGTTTCGGTTTGGTACTGGCGAGAGCTGAATGCTTGCTCACGCTGACGCCACGCTTCAATCACAGCTAAATAGTCCGCGTAAAGATCTACATCATGTTCGGCATAAAGTGGTTCGGGAAAAGGACAGTTAATATGTATTGCACCACCCATATAATCTTGGTTGGCCATAGCCTCATCCACTGTGGTTAACAACCAAGTCAATGGAATAGTCGTCGATGGACTGGGTAGATTCACCGCCTGCGTGACATGTGATGAGTAAATACCTACTTGATTGATTGCTTGATTCGCACCGCATCCCACGAGCTCAACGGGCCGGTCAGCCGTGAGTACAACGAGTTTTTCACCCGTGAGGTGTGACTCAGCAATCGCTGGCAGTAAATTAGCCGCCGCCGTGCCAGAAGTGACAATCACCGCAACTGGCTTTTGGCTCGCCTTAGCAAGACCTAAAGCAAGAAAGCCCAGCCCACGCTCATCAAAGTGAGTATGGATTGAGAGCTTGTGATTGGCGGCCGCCTCTAAGGTCAAAGGTGTCGAGCGTGAACCTGGTGCAATACAGATCTCTTGCACCCCAAGTCGAGTAAGCTCCTCAAGTAGCGTTTGGCTCCAAATTCGGTTCAGCACTGCTTGGTCATGCTTCATGACGCCACTCCTAGAGGAAAATGGTCGCTGATCAAACTCAGTAAGGTTGCCATTTTTTTGTCTAACTCTTGCCATTCATGCTCAGCAACTGAACCTGGAACAATGCCCGCTCCGGCAAACAGTTGGACCTGATTGTCCACCAGCAAAGCGCTGCGAATCGCCACACAAAACTCCGCTTGTTGATGGCTAAAATAACCGACTGAGCCAGCATACCAACCACGTGCAAAAGGCTCATTAGCCTGAATAAAATCCATCGCCGCTTTGCGCGGCAGGCCAGCTACAGCCGCGGTTGGTTGTAAAGCGTTCAGCAGTTGCACACCATTCACACCCTTTTTCAGCTGCGCATGGATACCCCGTTTTAAATGTTGCACTTTGCGCAAACGCACTAAACGGACGTCCTGTTCCACATCAACCCTTTCAGAATGAGGCGTTAACCGTTCAATAATGTCATCCACTACATATTGATTTTCATTAAGATTTTTACTGTCTTGAGTAAGCCAATGAGATAACTCCATGTCTTGGCTCGCATTTTCTCCCCGACCTATAGTTCCCGCCAGCGCTTCGGTATACAAAGTCTGCCCTTGACGAGCGTACAAACGCTCAGGTGTCGACCCCATAAAGCTGTGTTTTTGATCAAATGCTAATAAAAAATGAAAACTGTGATGATTGTGCGCCGCACTTGCCTTAAGCAACTGCGCCGCGCTTAACGGCTTATCTAAACTGAGTGTCGTTTGCCGCGCGAGTACCACTTTCTTAAACGCTTGATGATCAATTCCCTCAAGCACTTGATTGACCAACTGCTGCCACTTCACCTCATTAGGTTGATGGGTGACCTGTTTTATATGTGACGTCATACCACGTAACGGACTAACTTCAAGTTGCAGTTTATGCAGTGCGACCAAGGTTCGTTGGCGTTCAGCGGTAATATTCGCCGCCAATGACCATTGACCATCACAGCAAATCAGCTCAATTTGCGGTAAAAAGAAAAATGAGGATAAACAACGGCGATTTTTGTCCGTATGCCCATCAAAAGAACGTCCACCCCAAACTCGCTGCTCCTGACCAAGAATAGCGTAGGCAGGTTCAGCCTCAGAAAAAGTATACAGCTGACCTAATGCCACTACTTCTTCGCGCGTATCACGTGACTGCCAATAAAATTTAGGGAAAATGGGTTGCGCTTCAAGCCAATCAATTGGCGCGAAAGGGGGAGCTTCTTGCAGTATTTGTACAAAACGAACGTCATCATCCTTCGCGTCGTTTATTTGCTCGATTAACCGAGCAATAGCTTGATGAAAATGCGACAAATCGACCTCGAAAACATTGAGACACGGGCTCTACTGACGGCTACTCTATTTAGAGAGGGAAACGAAATCAAGGTTACGAGTTATCTTTTGCAGATTCCTGTGATAACGGGCATCTTCATCTGTATCCTAAAAGCGTACAGTGGCAGATTTTTATTCTATCAAACATCAATTTAGTGTAGTTTAATAAAGAAATTATTTATTTTTCAGGAATTATACAATGCAAAATATCGGGATGTCGTCAAAACTCGACAATGTCTGCTATGACATTAGGGGTCCTGTACTCAAACATGCTAAACGCATGGAGGAAGAGGGGCATAAAATACTGAAGTTAAACATTGGTAACCCCGCCCCATTTGGCTTTGACGCCCCAGATGAAATCCTAGTTGATGTGATCCGTAATCTGCCTACTTCACAAGGCTATTGCGACTCAAAGGGGATCTATTCCGCGCGCAAAGCCGTGGTGCAGCACTACCAGAAAAAAGGGCTGCGTAGCCTAGATGTAGAAGATGTTTACATCGGTAATGGTGCTTCAGAGCTTATCGTGATGGCGATGCAAGCGCTGCTTAATAATGGCGATGAAATGCTTGTCCCTGCTCCTGATTATCCATTATGGACCGCTTCGGTCGCCCTCTCGGGCGGCACTGCTGTGCATTACTTGTGTGATGAAGAAGCCGATTGGTATCCTGATCTCAACGACATCAACAGTAAAATCACGCCCAAAACACGCGGTATTGTGTTGATCAACCCCAACAACCCAACAGGTGCTGTCTATAGCCGTGATTTCCTGCTGGAAATTGTTGAGATTGCCCGCAAGCATAAATTGATCATTTTCGCCGACGAAATCTACGACAAAATCTTATACGATGGTGCAACCCATACGCCCATTTCAACACTGGCTGATGACGTTTTAATGGTCACTTTTAACGGCCTGTCAAAAGCGTACCGTGTGTGCGGGTTCCGTGGTGGTTGGATGTTCCTTACCGGGCCAAAACACATCGCCAAAGGTTATGTGGCTGGTTTGGAAATGCTTGCCTCAATGCGTTTGTGTGCCAATGTGCCCATGCAGCATGCGATTCAAACCGCATTAGGTGGCTATCAAAGTATCAATGAGTTGATTTTGCCCGGCGGCCGACTGCTCGAACAGCGCGATCGCGCGTGGGAATTGATCAACCAGATCCCCGGCGTCTCATGTGTCAAACCTAAAGGAGCCATGTACCTGTTCCCGAAAATCGACACGAAAATGTACAGCATTAAAGATGACCAAAAAATGGTGCTCGACTTCTTAAAACAAGAGAAAGTGCTATTGGTTCAAGGAACGGGCTTTAACTGGCCAAAACCCGACCACTTCCGCATTGTCACCTTACCGCATATTGAAGATTTGGAAATTGCCATTGGCCGCTTCGAACGTTTCTTATCGACCTACAGTCAGTAGCATTCTGACGTAAACTTCCATATGCTAAACGGGCGCACTTTTCGATACTAAAAGTGCGCCCGTTTTCTTTTAATCGCCAATTTTTCTCTTGGCCCCCGACACAGCAAGGATGTTTATTGCAATGAAAGAGAGTCACTTTTTTGCTCACTTAGCCCGAATGAAGTTAATTCAACGCTGGCCTTTAATGCGATCCATCTCCAGTGAAAATATCTCCGAACACAGCCTACAAGTGGCATTTGTCGCTCACGCTTTAGCCGTAATCAAAAACAAAAAATTTGGCGGCAAGGTCAACCCTGAACGGATTGCGATTTTAGGTATGTACCACGATACCAGTGAAGTGTTGACGGGCGATCTTCCAACACCAGTTAAATACTACAACCCCGATATTGCGAAAGAATACAAAAAGATAGAAGCCGCCGCCGAACAAAAACTGCTCTCGATGTTGCCTGAAGAGCTGCGTGAGGATTTTGCTCCATATCTCGTTTCAGACGCCGCGCACCCTGAAGATGTGGCGATAGTCAAACAGGCAGATTCACTCTGCGCCTATCTCAAATGCTTAGAAGAACTCAGTGCGGGCAACCATGAATATGCGCTGGCCAAAAAACGTTTAGACGTCACCTTGCGAGATCGCTATACACCTGAGATGGAGTATTTTCTCAATACCTTTGCCCCTAGTTTCGAATTAACGCTGGACGAAATCAGCTAACTCACGCTAAGTTACTTGTTAAGTGTTTGAAAAACATAAATGTACTGCAGGAGATGGCATGGATATATCCATTGACCCCAAATGGCTTGAACGCCAAGATGATGAGCATAAAATCCGCCGCGATGATCACCGCAGCCCTTTCCAACGCGATCGGGCACGTATTCTTCACTCGGCAGCATTTCGTCGCTTGCAAGCCAAAACTCAAGTACATGGCACTAGCTTGAATGATTTCCATCGCACTCGCCTCACTCACTCCTTAGAAGCCGCGCAACTCGGCACTGGTATAGTGGCGCAAATTAAACTCAAACAACCAGAGTTTCGTGATTTGCTGCCTTCGGATAGTTTGATCGATTCCTTATGCCTAGCGCATGATATCGGTCACCCTCCTTATGGTCATGGCGGCGAAGTGGCGCTCAATTATATGATGCGCGATCACGGCGGCTTTGAAGGCAACGCGCAAACCTTCCGTATTGTGACTAGCTTAGAGCCTTACACCGAACACCATGGTATGAACCTGTCACGCCGCACTGTGCTGGGATTATTAAAATACCCTGCGCTGCTGAGCCAAACTCGCGCCGTACAGCAACCCAATGCAGTCGCTCACCAGCGTCAGTTGAAAGCTAAAGAGTGGTCGCCTGCTAAGGGAATATACGATTGCGATCACGCGATTTTTTCTTGGGTAACGGAGCCGCTCTCTGCGCAAGATAAAGCCCTACTCAGTCAAATGCGTGGTCAGCCCGCAACGCCTTATCAACATCACAAGACTCGCTTTAAATCACTCGATTGCTCAATCATGGAGCTGGCCGATGACATTGCCTACGGCGTGCACGATTTAGAAGATGCCATCGTGCTTGGCATGGTGACTCGCCAACAGTGGCAAGAGGCCGCGGCCTCGAAACTGGCCGAATGCGGCGATGCGTGGTTTGAAGAACACATCGCTTCCATCAGTGAAATGCTGTTTGCAGGCAAACATTACCGTCGTAAAGATGCGATTGGCGGGATTGTTAATGCGCTACTGACTAGCATTCATATTCAAGCCGTTGATGCGCATTTTGAGAATGAACTACTCGCCTTCAACGCCTATTTAGAACCCAATATGGCCGCCGCACTGGAAGTACTGAAATCATTTGTGAGCCAATATGTGATTCAAATTCCGCAAGTGCAGCGTTTTGAATACAAAGGCCAACAAATCATCATGGATCTATTTGAAGCGCTAAGCGCCGATCCTGAACGCTTACTGCCAGAAACAACGCGCGGTAAATGGCAAGCCCAAGCCAGTGAAAACGATGGTATGCGCGTTATCTGTGACTATATTTCGGCTATGACCGATGGCTATGCGCAAAGGCTCCATCAACAACTGTTCTCAGCTCATAATCACTATTAATGGCTGGTTGAGTGGTAACTTCTGCCATCATTACTCACTGATATAGCGGTTACTCGCTGATATAGTTTTGCTTAAAAACCCCAGCTGGCATTTGGCTAATTTGAAAGGCAACCATCGCATCAAAAGCATCAAGGAGCGGTTGAAAATTTTGCCGTGGCTCAAGCAATGACAAGATATGAAAACCAGCTTCAACGGTTGATAAGCTGTTTTCACTCGGTGCCTTGCGAATGCGATAATTGCCTTTGAGATCGGTCGGCAAGTGCAAACACGGTAGCGAATGTAAATTGCTCGAGAGTTGCCACATTTTATACGCTTTCTTCCAAGTACCATCGAGTAAAATAACTCGTACTTTTCTGGTATCAGCATTGATATTCATAGCCGACACGGGCTGCGCAGTCTCATGCGGGTAAAGTACATAGTTGAGCACATCCGGCTCAGCTAAGCACTCATTCAGCTGAGTGTGCCGGCTAAAATCTTCGGCAACAAAGCGCCTGCAATTCGCTAAAGATAAATCGAGAATTCGGGCTGTGCCCATTGGGCGATGTTCTTCTGTCGGATGTTGAAGAATGATAAGCTCGACCGACGAGGAAAGCGGTACGATCAAAGAACAGATGCAGGCTTTTCGCGCTTTACCACATTGAGAACAGTATCGAGACATAACGTGAATTACTTTCGCCTTTGCTTACTAAACATAAACCATCAAAAAAATCGTTATTTTGCACTACTTGCTATCAGCTTGGTCTGCTTGGGATTGCAATGGCCGCCGCTGGCCGCCCTTAGTGCGTGGAATCGGCCTGCCATTGAAGCGGGCCAATGGTGGCGGATCCTAACAGGAAATTTCACACACACCAACTTTACACACCTTGGTATGAACCTCGCAGGGCTGTGGATTATCCATTTTGTGTTTCAGCCGAGCAGTAAAAAATGGTTAATCAGCCTTCTGGCAACCAGCCTGATGGTAGGCGTCAGCCTTTTTTTGAGCCGTATTCAAGTCTATGTCGGCCTTTCAGGCGCGCTCCATGGAATGTTTGCCTATTTGGCGCTGCAAGAAGCACTGCAAGGGCGTCGCAGCAGTTGGCTGTTGGTGGTTGGTGTTATTGTCAAAGTTGTCTGGGAGCAAATTTTCGGCGCTTCAAGTAACACCAGTGAGCTTATTAATGCACGCGTGGCTATCGAAGCGCATTTAGCAGGCATGTTGGCCGGGTTGATACTCGCCATCGGTGAATGGCTGAGATCAAAAAAAACGGAGAAGTAACGTACTTCTCCGCTTAATACTCTCCGAAAAATAATCTGCCTGCTTCGAGAAAGACGCACCTAACCTAAACGATTGGCCGTTGACCGCGACTGATCAATTTCAGAAGCACGCTATCAGCCGCTTCGCCCGCAACACCAGCCAATTTATCAGTCAGTTTTTTCTTCTGCACATAATGGATTGCCAGTACCGTTTTATCTTTACACGCAGCAACCACTAAGTCGTCAGAAGTTTTGATCTCATCGACTAAACCGAGCTCTTGAGCTTGAGTCCCAAACCAGTGTTCGCCAGTGGCCACTTTCTCAAGGTCAAGCGCTGGGCGATGCTCGCGGATAAAATCTTTAAACAGTTCGTGAGTCTCTTCGAGTTCTTGCTTGAACTTATCGCGCGCTTTATCACTGTTTTCACCAAACATAGTCAGCGTGCGTTTGTATTCACCTGCGGTTAATTGTTCAAATTCAATGTCATGTTTTTTAAGCAGTTTATTGAAATTAGGCAACTGTGCAATAACGCCAATGGATCCAACAATCGCAAAAGGAGCGGCCACAATTTTATCAGCAATACACGCCATCATATAACCACCGCTGGCGGCCACTTTATCAACTGCGATGGTTAGGGGTAACCCAGCCGCTTTAATGCGATCGAGCTGCGAAGAAGCCAAACCATAACCATGCACCATGCCACCGCCAGTCTCTAAACGCAGCAACACTTCATCACCTTGACGAGCAACGGCGAGAATGGCGGTCACTTCCTCGCGTAGCGAACTCACTTCTTTGGCATCAATACTGCCGTTGAAATCCAAGACAAAGAGATGCGGTTCACGTTTGGTATCTAGCGCGCCCTCTTTGGCCGCTTTTTTGATCGCTTTGTCACGTGCTTTGTTTTTCTCTTTTTCGCTTTTCTTTTCTGCTTTATCGCGAGCCTTCAAGAAAGCATCATCGTGCAGATGGTGTTCCATCTGCTCGACCATTTCTTTATGACGCTCGGTTAAATTCACTACTTCCAGCTCGCCTTTCTGCGCGCTGTTTTTTCCGCCCACCGATTTCACAATGACCAATAGCACAACAAGAGCGACGACGATTGTCGCAATCTTGGCCAAAAATAGGCCGTAGTCCAATAAAAATTCCAACGTCCTAATCCTCATAGGTTTTGATTTGGTG
The DNA here is from genome assembly GCF_963874335.1 of Vibrio sp. V10_P2A27P122. Lineage (NCBI taxonomy): Bacteria > Pseudomonadati > Pseudomonadota > Gammaproteobacteria > Vibrionales > Vibrionaceae > Vibrio > Vibrio sp. V10_P2A27P122. The sequence continues at coordinate 14,711 of NZ_CAWNHY010000055.1, forward strand.
TATTGTAACCACCTTGTCACGAAGACTTAAAGCAAATCATAACAATAAGGAAGCACAAGGTGGATTATTCAGTTTCTGCAGATGCCCTCAAAGATAGAGTCATTTTAGTTACAGGTGCTGGCGACGGTATCGGTAAACAAGCCGCCATCAGCTATGCAGCCCACGGCGCAACCGTCATTTTGCTCGGCCGCACGGTGAAAAAGTTAGAACAAACTTATGATGAGATAGAAAACGCTGGCTACGCAACACCTGCGATTGTTCCGCTGGACATGAAAGGAGCCACCAAGCAACATTACCTCGATATGATCGATACCATTGCAGAGCAGTTTGGTCGCTTAGATGGTGTGCTACATAACGCGGGACTTTTGGGTGTGATCAGCCCGTTTGATCAGATCGGTGAAGATTCTTATGACGATGTCATGCAGGTCAACGTCAAAGCGCAATTCTTACTCAGCCAAGCGGCGCTGCCATTGCTGCACAAATCTCCAGATGCGCGGATTGTATTTACGTCTTCAACCGTAGGCCATGATGGTCGTGCTTTTTGGGGCACTTATGCTATGTCAAAATTCGCCACAGAAGGGATGATGCAAGTGCTAGCTGATGAGCTAAGCAACACATCAATTCGAGTGAATGCAATTAATCCCGGTGGCACGCGCACAGGCATGCGCGCCAAAGCTTATCCCGCTGAAGATGTGGAGTTGTTGAAAACGCCTAAAGATATCATGCCGCTTTATCTCTATTTAATGGCGCCGGAAAGCCAAGCCGTGAATGGTCAATGTATCGATGCACAACCGAAAAAGTAATGGCTTAGCTTTTTCTTAATCTTTCAATGCCTTGCCTCATCAGCAAGGCATTGTCGTTTGAGGTGAACGTTACTATTTCATGTCAGCACATTACATTAGAGACGACTTTATTGTAATGATGGCTAAAAATCTTACGAAAGCACATCACGTAATCGGTCTTGTGCCACTTGTACTAATAAATCGGGTTGGAATTTAGAGATAAAACGATCACAACCCACTTTTTGTACCATGGCTTCATTAAAGCTGCCACTGAGTGACGTGTTTAACGTAATAAATAGTGATTTCATTCTCGGATCATTACGGATCTCGGAAGTCAGTTTATAGCCGTCCATTTCTGGCATTTCAGCATCGGTGATCATCAGTAAAAGCTCACTCGTTACATCTCTTCCTTCATCGCTCCACGACTTCAGAAGATTCAATGCTTCTAAGCCATCTCTGCATTCGACAATTTCCAAACCAAGCTGTGAGAGCGTCCCTTTTATTTGGTTACGAGCCGTTGAAGAATCATCCACAATCAGAATTTTTCGCCCGACCATCTCCGCAACCAAATCATGATCAAGAACGCCTTCTGAGATAGAAACGTCATAATCAATAATCTCAGCTAACACTTTTTCAACATCAATGATTTCAACAATATGGCTACTGTTGACCTCTTTAACATGGGTGATAGCGGTAAGGTAATTAGAACGGCCAGCTAAACGCGGTGGTGGCTGAATTTCAGTCCATGCGGTATTGATAATATTGCGAACTTGCCCAACCAAAAAACCTTGAATGGTTCGATTGTACTCAGTGATGATGAGGTTCTGTTCCTGGCTATCCAAGCGAGATGGAGGAAAACCGATCGCACTGCGCAAATCAATGACAGGAACTGGCACTCCCCTCAATGAGGCTACCCCCGTAATATTATGATGAGAACCGGGCAATTTCGTTAACTGAGGAACTTTGATCACTTCCCTCACCTTAAATACATTGATCGCAAAAATTTGCCGGCTATTTAAGCTGAATAAAAGCAACTCAAGTCGATTCTCTCCGACAAGATTGGTGCGCTGGTCAACCGTATTTAAAACACCTGACATACGAAATCCCGAAAATTATAGTGAACTCACATAACAGTATAGCCATATGGGTTAATTGTAAAAAATATAAATGATCTAACCGCGAAAAAATTAACCTTCGACAACTTTCATCAGCAAAAGTCCATCATAGAGAGCTTGTTTAATCAAAGCCGCACCGGGCATGGTTGCCTGTTTATAAAAACGTGATTCCACTAATTCGAGATCTTGATGATAGACAGGTAAGCTCTGCTCTTCGATGCATTTTTGCAATGCAGGGTATAACACGTTCTTAGCTTGGTTAATAACACCACCGATAAGAATTTTTTCTGGGTTAAATAGGTTGATCACAATTGCGATTGCGGCCCCTAAATAACGCCCTAGTTTCTCTATCACATCCACCGCTAATGGGTCACCCTCTGCTGCGGCCTCACAGATATCTTCAATAGTGATTTCACTGTGCTCAGTCAATGATGAAACCTCACCGTTTGCAATACGCAGCGCCACTTCTTCACGAATTGCTTGCGAACTGGCGACTGTCTCCAAACAGCCAATATTGCCACAATGGCAACGTTTACCGTGCGGATCAATTTGGATATGGCCTAACTCACCGATATTCCCGTGCCGACCTTGCAGCACCCTGCCATCAAGGATAATGCCGGCCCCTAAACCGTGGTGAATAGAGATAAGAACTGAATTTTCATTGCCTTGCGAATGGCCAAACAACTTTTCAGCCAGTGCCCAAGCTCGGGTATCATTCGCAACAAATACAGGTAGGCCCGTCGCCTTATAAATTTCAGGACCAAGAGCCAGATTTTCCACATTGTAATGAGGCATCTGCAGTACAATCCCTTGCTCTGAATTCACTAAACCGGGCAAGGTAATTGCGATACTCGTCACTCGATCCAATTGCGACGAGTAGGTTTGAAAAAATTCTTCAATTTCGTAAAGCAACCTAGCGAGCACGTCATCTTGGTCTAGCTCATGGATCTCAATTTTGGTGTCGATCAACACTTCACCACCCAACTCATGCAGGGCAATAATTAGGTAACCACGCCCTAAACGCATGGATAAAAATTGCCATCCCTCATTATTGGTTTGTAAACCAACGGCTGGGCGGCCACGGCTGATCGCTTCTTGTACTGTCGTTTCATGGATTAAATGAGCTTCAATTAACTCACGAGTAATTTTGGTAATACTTGCCGGAGCAAGCTCACTCTCCTTCGATAAATCGATGCGAGAAATGGGACCTTTTTGGTCAATGAGTTTATATACACGACCAGCATTGACCTGTTTGATATGATCAATATGGCCTGGTTGCGCCATATACATTGGGAGCTCCAGAAATCAATAACATGCCAATTTTTTTACTTTGCGAAGTAATTGTGAAGCGCTTTAGTATATTGCCGTGACAAGCATCACGGATATACCTAGATCTTCGTGTATTTAGCCAATAAACTGCCATTTGTTTACATTCAAAAAATATGAAACTCCTCTTTTTTTGTGACAAAAATCATCTGACACCTGTCGATAAATTTCACTCTTATCCCCTTTCTTTCGCCAGATCTTGCATATACTCAATCTAGATTCCCGCCCCATCAGGAGAACACAATGACCGCTGTGTTAAGAAGAACAAAAATCGTGACTACTTTAGGCCCATCAACAGACAAAGGCGAGATATTAGAGGCGATTATCAAAGCTGGCGCAAATGTTGTGCGCATGAATTTTTCACATGGTAGCTCCGAGGACCATAAACTGCGAGCGCAACGAGTAAGAGCTATCGCGGCTAAGTTGGGTCGCCATGTCGCTTTACTTGGTGATTTACAAGGACCAAAAATTAGGGTCTCCACATTTAAAGAAGGAAAAGTCTACTTAAATGAAGGTGACCGATTTGTTCTTGATGCAGAGCTCCCCCCAGGGCAAGGTGACCAAGACTCGGTTGGCATTGACTACAAAAAGCTACCACAAGATGTGCAACAGGATGACTTGCTGCTATTGGACGACGGACGAGTACAACTACTCGTCACAGCAGTCGATGGTGCTAAAATACACACCATAGTCACCGTCGGTGGTCCACTTTCAAATAACAAAGGCATCAACAAAAAGGGTGGCGGTTTATCGGCGGAAGCGCTGACCGAAAAAGACAAACGAGACATACTACTCGCCGCCGAAATACAGGTTGAATATCTGGCCATTTCATTTCCTCGCAATGGCGAAGATATGAAATACGCTCGCCGCCTCGCTCGTGATGCAGGCCTTGAAGCCAAACTCGTGGCGAAAGTGGAACGGGCAGAAACCGTGGCCAGTGATCACAATATTGATGACATCATTATGGCCTCCGATGTGATCATGGTCGCTCGTGGTGACTTGGGGGTAGAAATTGGTGATCCTGAGCTGGTTGGTGTGCAGAAAAAACTGATCCGCCGCGCTAAGGCACTCAATAGAGTAGTGATCACCGCAACACAAATGATGGAGTCAATGATAGAGAACCCAATGCCAACCCGCGCGGAGGTAATGGATGTTGCCAATGCGGTGCTTGACGGAACCGATGCGGTGATGCTTTCAGGTGAAACTGCTGCTGGGAAATACCCAGTAGAAACGGTTCGTTCGATGGCCGAAGTGTGTGTCGGCGCGGAGAAAATGATCGAAGCTAGCCAACAAAATTATCGAATCGATACTTCGTTTGTGACTGCTGAAGAGACCATCGCGATGTCCACTATCTATGCGGCCAATCACATGGAAGGAATCAAAGCCATGGTGACTCTGACCGAATCAGGAAGAACAGCGCTTATGACCTCACGCTTAAATTCTGTACTGCCTATCTTTGCTATGTCACCCAATGAACGAAGTTTAAACCGCTGCGCTCTATATCGGGGAGTCACACCCGTCTATTTTGATACCAAAGCAGACACTGGTTTTGATGTGGCCGTTGCAGCTCTCAATACGCTTAAGGAGAAAAAATTGTTAGAGTTCGGTGACTTAGTGATCATCACTCAAGGTGACATTATGGATGTCGAAGGGTCAACCAACTGCATGCGTATCCTGCCGGTCCTTGAATAACCCGTGCTCCCCGTTAACTTAATGGTCGCGGGGAAAATAATCCGATGATGCAATACGGGACTGATATGCCGACTGCGCTTGGTTAAATTGGTCGATAAAGCGATAACCCGCCGTCAGTCCCAGCTCATAATCATAAAGCAGATCTTCTTGACTGCTTAAGAGAGATCTTGACCTCAATGGTTCGCTGGGCACAATCTGTAGGATGTAAGCATCATCCGGCGGCGCACGCAAAAATTCTTGAGTAAGAGAATAAGTTTGGTAATGCACCATTAACATATCCGCTAACCCCGAATCAAACTTGTCACCAATTAAATGACTCAAGCGATAAATATCATCAGCGCCAAATAACCAGCGTCCACCATTGAGTAGCTCCAAATTCATTTGCTCACGTTTTTGTAGCTTAGAACGTTCTATTTGTTGATGGAGAAGACCACTCCACTCTTGCTTCCAGTAAGACAATTTTTGTCGCCACTGACCTTGAATATTTTGCAAAGGTTCATGTAGCCAATGAGCCTCGTTGTAAGGCTTAGCAGAAGGCAACGGCTTCATCGGTAACCCACTCTCTACCGCGTCGACATCAGGGCATTCAGTGCGGATTACCGCGACAAAACGGGCACCTCTACGCCATGCCTCCTGAACTGGAATTGATGCCGATACTCCACCATCAATATATAGGTCATCACCCAGCTTGACTTCATGCGGATATAAGCGGGGAATCGCACAGGTGGCAATCAACACCTCTCGCCAGTTACTTTCTAATATCGGGAAATAATGGTCGTGTAGTGAGTGTGCTGAGGTAACAGCAGCATAAGCTTTTCTTTTCGCAAGGACTTGGACTCCCATATCGACATCCAACCGATAAGGAAATTCCGATATGCGATCTAAAGCCCAATCCAAGTTCATGAACTGCTTACGCCGAACGTAGCTAAATAGATTAAAAAAATTAGCATCCGTGGTGAGTTCTAAAATAAAAGCCTTGCCTAACCCATGCTGACGGCATAGGTAAGCGCACAAATTCAATGCACCTGCAGAGGTGCCATAAAATTCATCAAAGGGGTCAAAATTGGAAAGAAGGAACGCATCTAACACACCTGCGGTAAAAATACCTCTTTGGCCACCACCTTGGGCAACCAATGCATTTTTTCCTCCAATGTACTTCGAGAGCCGATCTAAATCCGCTCTCGTCTCTTTATCAGAGATAGTTCCACTAGTGTTCATCAGCAGAACCCTCGTTGATTAATGGCTGATAGCGATCAAACCAAAACCGACGAGAATAGTAAAGACCGTTGCAGTAATCACTAATGCATATTTTAGATCAAGTTCCATAGCCACCTCCTATCAGATAACAAAGTAATAACATCAGTGTGAAGTATCTTCAAGAATCGTTGGTTTTTCGTGCACAATTATGGAGTTACCATCACAATAACCTAATCGTTAAAAAGTGGCTTAGGTTAATAATTATGCATCAATACAATAAAATCATTCTTATCATAGGAGCTTTATCTGCTCACTATGCACAAGCGCAAGTCATCGTCTCTCCCTTTTTTGGGTATATCATTGGGGGCGAAGTCGAGGATCAAGCCAGCAATGAATACGATTTAAAAGCTTCCTCTGGTTATGGCCTCGCTATAGAAACTGATTACGAAAAAGGCCGAATTGGTCTGTTTTATGCCACTCAAAACACCTCTGTTGAAACCATTAACGCGGATGCCAACATCCATTATCTCCACTTTCAAAGCAGCATTTATTATCCGACAAGCCAACAATTGACCGCTTATATAGGCCTAGGTATCGGTGGTTCTTATACGGATGTTGACTGGGCTAAAGATAAATATGGTTTTTCTTCAAGCTTGTTTGGGGGTTTTGAGTATGCCTTTACCGATAACATTGCGCTGAATAGCCAAGTGCGTTGGTTAGGTACCTCTGTTGACAACGAAACTTCAGCAACCTGCACACTGCCCTCTTCAGAAACGTGCGCGATTCGTTTTAAATCTGATTGGATCAATCAATTTTCGGCTAATATCGGCCTAACAGTTCGTTTTTAAACCAAGATAAAATTGTGGTGTGATTCACTAGTGAGTGTATGTTTTTCAGTCATACACTCTTCGACAAAAAATAGTTTTATCATTTATATTTTTTAGACAACGAAGTTATAAATTCCATTCTTATTAAAAAATGACGTTCATTCCACCTAAATCCCAATTAATTAACAACTAATACACCATCAAAAAACCAGAGAATAACATTTACAATCTATTGCCTTAACTTAGATTAGTCTGTAGTCTCGAACCCATGCGTAGCTGATTATTTCAGATACAGCAAACACACATCGAACTATTAAGAACAATATTCTGAGTTCTCTGAAAGCTGACAACATATAACACTAACTTTTTGCCAGTTCATGGATGATGGCGCAAATATTCACGGTCTATTTAGTGTACCGATAGTATTCATCACTCCAACACTGGCTCCGCAGCCGAAGAGAAGCTTCATACCTCAGGGAAGTCGTAAAGGAGTAAACAATGAAGCGAGAACAATGGGGATCCCGTGCAGGGTTCATTCTGGCTGCCGTAGGTTCGGCCATCGGTCTTGGAAACATATGGCGTTTCCCTTATATGGCTTATGAGAATGGGGGTGGTGCATTCTTCATCCCTTACCTTTTCGCCATGATCACAGCGGGTATACCGTTTATGATCCTAGAGTTCAGTATGGGTCAAAAGCATCGCGGTTCAGCACCAGCCACACTGGCTAAAATTCACGCAAAATTTGAATGGTTAGGTTGGTTCCAAGTAGGGGTTGCCGCTATTATTGCTGTGTATTATGTGGCCGTTATTGGCTGGGCTATTTCCTACTTTGGTATGTCGTTTACACAAAGTTGGGGAACCGATACTAATGCTTTCTTCTTTAGCAACTATTTAGCACTAGGCGATAATTCACCGACAAATCTCGGTAGTATTCAATGGAAAATCGCCATTGCAATGCTGATTGCATGGGCCATTACTTATGCTGCTATCGTCGGTGGAGTGAAATCTGGAATCGAACGCGCTTCAAAAATCATGATGCCAATACTGTTTATCATGGTACTGCTTTTGATTGGCCGCATGATTTTCCTACCAGGTGCATTAGATGGTGTGAACTACATGTTTGAGCCTGACTTTGACAAGATCTGGGATGTGAAGGTTTGGGCTGCTGCTTATGGACAGATTTTCTTCACCCTAAGTATTGGTTTTGCCATCATGCTGGCGTATTCCAGCTACCTTCCTGAGAAATCAGACATAACGAATAACGCCTTCATGACAGTATTGATCAACTGTGGTTTCTCAATTCTGGCGGGGATTATGATTTTCTCTGTTCTTGGCTACATGGCTCATGAACAAGGCAAACCGTTGACAGAAGTCGTGTCTGCGGGCGTTGGGCTTGCATTCGTTACGTTACCAGCGGCTATCAACCTATTGCCAGCGCCCTATATTCTTGGGCCAATCTTCTTCTTTGCACTTGTTGTTGCAGGCCTAAGCTCACACATATCAATCATTGAAGCCGTCACCTCAGCCGTCATCGATAAGCTAAAATGGAGCCGTAAAAAGGCCGCTAATGTAGTTATCAGCGTAGGGTTTTTGGTTTCAATGGCCTTTGCGACCAACGGTGGCCTGTTGCTACTCGACCTTGTCGACCACTTCGCAAACAACGTGGGCATTATGGCGAGCTGTCTAGTGGAACTTACGCTCATGGCATGGCTATTTAAGATTTCTGACGTACGCAAATACGTGAACAGCATTTCCGATTTCAATATTGGCGTGTGGTTTGATATTTGTCTGCGCTTTATCTCACCTGTAATTTTGGCCATTATTGTCGCCACAAAACTGAACGCTCTATTCACAGAGGGTTACGGTGGTTATGACCTCACCCTAGGATGGGTCATGATCGGGTTACTATTCGCTATAGGCGTAACAATCAATGCAACAAGCCGCAAGGAGTGCAACTAATGACGACAAGTGCAATTATTATGATGATTATTGGTTTGGGCATTACGTGGGGTGGCGCCGCCATCTGCATTAAAAAAGCCATGAACAAACAATAATCCTGTTGATTCTAAAAGCCGATGTCATCATCGGCTTTTTTTATGCCTGTCGACAACCGCTACACCTGCCTCTTGAAGCCAAACCTATTCATGCCACCCAAACCACAGCAAAATTAAACATGTGAATAAAGGAATAGAGCGAAATAGCCCTTACTTGATTATCGTTTGAGATAAAAGAGAATTAAGTCAACAAGCCAAGTGTGAGATCCGTCTTATCGCCGCAATAATAAATGAGATGGCAATGATCAACTTATAAAAATAGGGGATGGCTGATGAACGAGTTAGCGGCAAAAGAAAAGGAGGCTTTCGCCTCCTTTTTTATAGGGGAATGAAAAGATATGAATTAACCGTGGTTACGGATCCACTCATCCATTTCAGTTTTAAGGTTGTCAGACTTAGTACCAAAGATAGCTTGAACGCCACCCGATACAACAACAACACCCGCAGCACCAAGCTGTTTCAATTTCTCTTGGTTTACTGCTTCTGTTTTAGCAACAGAAACACGTAGACGAGTAATACATGCATCTAGGTTAGTGATGTTTTCTTTACCACCAAAGGCTGCAACAAGTTCACCAGCTAACTCACTGCCTGTAGCAGAAGAAGCTTCTTCAGATTCATCTTCACGACCTGGAGTTTTCAGGTTCATCGTACGGATAACGAAAGTAAACACGACATAGTATAGAACTGCATAAGCAATACCTAGACCAACCAATAGCAACATGTTTTCAGCACGAGGAGATTGAACAACAAAGTCAATGAAACCGTTCGAGAACGTGTGACCGTGAACAACACCTAGAGCGTTAGTCAATACATAAGCAAGACCAGCTAGCAAAGCATGAACAACATAAAGTACTGGAGCGATGAATAGGAACGAGAACTCAATAGGTTCTGTAATACCCGTTAGGAATGAAGTCAATGCAGCTGACGCCATGATACCCATTACTTTGGCACGGTTTTCTGGTTTAGCACTGTGTGCAATTGCAATTGCTGCAGCTGGAAGACCGAACATTTTGAATAGGTAGCCACCCGCTAGTTGACCGAAACCGTTACCTGCAGCGCGAGACGCATCATCAGCAGTCAAGAAACAAGTCATGATACCGTGAACGGTAGTACCTGCATTGTTGGTACATGTACCTGCTTCATAGAAGAAAGGCACGTTCCAGATGTGGTGAAGACCAAATGGAATCAATGAACGCTCAACAACACCGTAGATACCAAATGCGGTTACTGGGTTTTGGTTAGCAGCCCAATCAGAGAATGTTGCGATAGCTGAACCTACAGGAGGCCAAATGATAGATAAAACAATACCTAGAGCAATCGCAAGGAAACCCGTAATGATTGGTACTGCACGTTTACCCGCGAAGAAGCCAAGATATTCAGGAAGTTGAATTTTGTAAAAACGATTGAATGCCCAAGCAGCAACACCACCTGCAAGGATACCACCAAGAACGCCCGTCTCGATGTTATCAACACCCATTACGACTGCCATTACTTTTAGCGTCGCAACCATGATGCCATAGCCAACAATTGCTGACAGGCCTGAAACACCATCGTTATTCGTGAAGCCTAATGCTACACCTACTGCAAAGAGTAGTGCCATTTGACCAAAAACCGAACCACCAGCTTGTTCCATTAAATGTGAAACAACTTCTGGTAGCCAGCTAAAGTTCGCTGCACCCACACCAAGCAAAATACCCGCAACTGGTAAAACTGATACTGGAAGCATCAGAGCCTTACCAACTTTCTGCAGGTTTGCAAAAAGGTTTTTAAACATGTTTATGCTCCTGATTAAGTTATTAGAATTGTTTGGGTTCTAACGGCACACCCCCGTAGCCTAAATGTTAGCACCCAATGAAAATGTAACCACATATCGCATTATATTTTTCGCCTCTAAATATATCTTGATGCCACTCAAACTTTCTAGTTAGTAACGAAATTTTGTTTCAAAACAATAGACCGATCACAATGCGGGAGGGTGTAAACACTGCCAATCAATTAATATAACTACATGTTTTATCATGACATTGTTAACAATACCATTAATTTCACAGAGTGAATAAAATTAGCGCACTTGTTATTTTTAGTAACAAAATTACAATTTTAACTTTCAAGCTTATTTTTTCAACAGATTAAGTAAACAAGGTAATAAGTTGTTAATTATCACGCTAACTTGATAAAAAACGCCGTCTTACACGCATTTCTCACGACAATTCAACTTTCCGTCGCAAAAAAAGATTTTGGTAATTTTCGGTCGTTTTTTCTTCAATTTCTTTTAATGACAGATTTTTTAGCTGTGCAATATAAGCAGCAACCTCAACAACGTAGGCTGGCTGATTTTGCTGACCACGGTGTGGAACCGGCGCAAGATAAGGGGAATCAGTTTCAATCAGCAAGCGTTCCAAGGGCAGCGCCTTCACAACTTCTTTCAATTCTGTCGCTTGTCTAAACGTGACAATTCCTGAGATAGAAATATAAAAGCCAAGCTCCATAGCGGCTTGTGCAAAGGCAAGATCTTCAGTAAAACAATGGATAACACCACCGCACCTTTCTGCCCCACCATCACGGAGCATTTCAAGAGTATCAGCCCGGGCATTCCGTGTATGAATGATCAAAGGTTTGTTAAGGGCAACAGCGGTTTCAATGTGCTGTGAAAACCGTAACTTCTGTAACTCAGCCGTTTCCGGCTGATAGTGATAATCTAGCCCCGTTTCGCCAATCGCCACCACTTTGGGATGACTCGCGTATTGATGGAAGCGGGTCAATTCAAAATGACTTTCAACGTCAAGTGGATGAACACCACAAGAAGCATGAACATTATCAAAGGGCTGAATAAGCTCTAACATTGGTTCAAAAGAATCCAGCGTTACGCCAACAGAAAGCAATTGCTTAACATTGGCTTGACGAGCTTTTTCTACTACATCAGCAACATCGATATGGAGCGTATCGTAATCAAGTTTATCTAAGTGGCAGTGCGAATCTACAAACATGTTTTCTCATCATTAAAGTTAAATAGCCAATCGCTGATCAGTAGCTCACTATTGAGCCCACTAAACGTCTTTAGTTCTTCCATTAAACGAGTTAATGCCTTGGTTTGGCGATAAAGTACTGGGTAGCTGATCTGTTTTGCTAATCGAAGGCTAATAGGAAGCTGCTGCTGTTCAACCACGCCAAATTGTACCTTTTGCGTATCGGTCAACATGGTCCACAACCAAGCCAAATATTGGGTAGGCGCCTCATTAATCTGCTTCACACAAGCGGAAATATCGGCACTGGCATCGGTTAAGCAATGAGCAATATTTTGCTCAAAAGCCTGATATTTTGCTAACTCTCCCGATTGAACAAACGCCAACGTATTTAGTGGTGAATAACCATTTAAATGCGCCGCATAAGGAGGGACAGGTTGCGATGTCTGTTCACTTAACCAATGCGAGACTTGTTCACTGCTCGGTGGTGTCAGCACCGTTTTTTGACAGCGACTGATAATGGTTGGGAGTAATGGGTTGATACGAGAGGCGACAAGTAAGAAAAAACAATTGCGCCCCGGAGCTTCCAACGTTTTGAGCAGTGCATTCGCTGCTGATTCATTCATGGAATCGGCGGGATTAATAACGATAAAGCGAGCACCAGAAAGCTGCGCCGATTCTTGAGCCAACTTATTGCATTGCCTAATTTGATCAACGGTAATCGCCTTCCCCTCTTTTTCAGGCGAGATCAGATGAAAATCAGGGTGACTACCAGACTCCATCAATTCGCAGCTATGACAAAACCCACACGCTTCTGAATGGCTATGCGAACACATCACTGCTGCACTCAACTTCTCAATGAGCCGTTCAGCGCCCAGCCCTGAGGGAGAAACGAGTAAGCTCGCCGCAGGGAACTGCTGGTTATTGAGGCTGGTTTGCCACTGAAGCCAATAGCCTGCTAACCAAGGATACAGATCATTTATCATTAATTTGTTACTCAATGTTTAGCTCTAGTTTCTCTCTAGCATATTGGTTTCTAGAAACTGGTTTAACGCTGCTTTGATAGAGAATGCCACCGCTTCTATTGTTTGTTCAGCATTAATCACAGCCACGCTTTTATCTTCCTTAGCTAGGGCAAGGTAACGTTCACGCGTGCGCTCAAAAAAACCAATATCCATTTTTTCGATACGATCAAGCTCACCGCGACCTCTGGCTCTTTCTAAACCGATGCTCGGATCTAGGTCCAAATAGAGAGTAAAATCTGGCTTAAAATCACCTAGCGTTACCTTTTTAAGGTTTTGCATCGTTTCTAGCGGAATTTGCCTCCCACCACCTTGGTAGGCTTGAGAGGACATATCATGGCGATCACCTACCACCCACGAACCAGCCGCAAGTGCAGGCTTAATCACATTTTCAACCAATTGAACACGAGCGGCGTACATTAATAGCAGCTCAGTCATATCCTGAAGCACTTCACCGTCATGCTCTTCTTTGACTAAAGCGCGCATTTTTTCTGCTAAAACAGTCCCGCCCGGCTCACGAGTATGAGTGATATTTGTCACGCCGAACTCAATAAGTGTTTCTCTAATGGATTGAATAGCAGTGCTTTTTCCTGCGCCTTCTAAACCTTCTACAACAATAAATTTAGCATTCATGACTGGGTTCTTAACTGTTTTAAATAAGCGCGAACAGCGCGATTATGTTCATTCAATGTTTTAGAAAAAACGTGTCCACCAGAGCCACTGGCAACAAAATACAAATAATTGCTCTGCTCTGGGTTTAATGCCGCTTTGATTGAGGCTTCCCCCGCCATCGCAATAGGCGTAGGAGGTAAACCAAAAATAGTATAAGTATTAAATGGCGTCGGCGTTCTTAAGTCTTTTTTACGAAGATTGCCATCGTAGGCATCGCCAAGCCCGTAAATGACCGTAGGATCAGTCTGTAGCCGCATCCGTTTATTGAGTCGATTGACAAAAACGGAGGCAATGCGCCCTCGCTCTGAAGCAATAGCCGTTTCCTTTTCAATAATTGACGCCAAAATCAACGCTTCATAAGGCGTTTTAATTGGCAGATTTGGCTGGCGATTGTCCCAATGTTGATCGAGTATTTTCTCAAGACGTCTATTGGCCCTTTTTAAGATCTCAAGATCGGTCGTTCCAAAAGGGAAATGATAAGTCTCCGCTAGAAACAATCCTTCAAGCTTTTGCTGCTCAATGCCTAATTTTTGGGCAATGTCGGCTTCTGCCAAATCAGCTATCGTGTTTGTCACGCCTTCGGTTTGTGCAAGCAGAGCTCGCCACTCATTAAAGCGGCTCCCTTCGACAAAGGTAATAGAAAACTGATGCTCTTTACCGGATATCACGTCACTTAAGAGATCGATCAATCGATCTCCGGGTTGTACTTGGTAAGTTCCCGCCTTAATTTTGGTTATTTCAGGATGCAGACGTCGCACTAACTTGTACATCGAAAAATCCGTTATCCATTTTTTCTCATTCAATAGCGTTAATACGCCATTAAGGCTTGTACCAGATTTTATGGTCACGACTTGCGATGAAGGAAGCGATAGAGGCTGTTCTAAATAAGCATCTACCTGTCGCTCAATGTAGAAATATCCAGCTCCAACGGCGATAATGATCAGTAGTAATACAACGAGGATTCGATTAATCACGAGTTAAAACGCTCCTGAAAATAGCGTGTTATTTTACCAATAGGGAAAATCGTATTTGCAATTGCCGTGACAGGCGCAACGCCTAATAAGGAGTTAGTAATAAACACTTCATCTGCCGACAATAACTCTTCTAATGAGAATGCTCTCACCTCAACCTTGAGATCGGTAGCCGCCGCCAATAATACACGGCGAATAACCCCAGCTACGCCAGCATTGTCTAAGCTTGGCGTACATAACCTATCCCCTGACACCCAAAAAATATTTGCAACCGTAGTTTCTATGACATGCTCATTGATGTCTAGCGCGATGCCGTCAGCGTACCCTTTTGCATCCATCTCTGACTTCAATAAAACTTGTTCTAGTCGATTGTTATGTTTGTGACCCGCCAATAATGGCGAGAGTCCCATCCGCTGTTGGCATACACCAAGCTCGATACCATCGGCTATCCACTGACCATAATGGGCTGGATACTCAAAGGTACTGATAGTGACTTGAGAATCGCCAACGTTAGCAGGGCTATAACCCCGACCACCTTGTCCGCGGCTAATATGAATTTTCACACCGGATTTTGCGGTACTAGGAACGATCGTTGAGAGCCAATGCTCAACTTGCCGCCAATCAGGGGCAGGAATAGCTAAACACCGCAAACAAGATTCCATGCGTTCAACGTGCATATCCCAATATTGAAGCTCACCAGCGCAAACGAGAATCGTTGTGAAGCAACCATCCCCATACTGAAAAGAGCGATCAGTAAGAGATAGAGTGTCACTAGGTTGTCCATTTACCCAAAACATCGTGCTTACCCCACAAAAAGAAACGGCTCAATGCTAAGCATCAAGCCGTTCAAACTCAAGTGTCACAACCACAATCATTAGATTTTTTTGAAAATCAACGAGCCGTTCGTACCACCAAAACCAAAAGAGTTACAGATTGCATATTCCATACCTTCCACTTTGCGGGCAGTGTGTGGAACAAGATCAATGCCTAAACCTTCTTCTGGATCATCAAGGTTAATGGTTGGTGGAACAATTTGGTCAACTAATGACATAACGGTGATAATGGCTTCAACAGAACCAGCCGCGCCTAGCAAATGACCAGTCATCGATTTAGTAGAAGAGACAAGAACTTGTTTCGAACCTTCTTCACCTAAAGCGCGCTTAACACCTTTAATTTCCGCAACATCACCAGCTGGAGTCGAAGTACCATGAGCGTTGACGTAACCGATTTGAGTACCTGTTACGCCCGCATCACGCATCGCGGCTTCCATCGCTAACGCACCGCCTGAACCGTCTTCGCTTGGTGAAGTCATGTGATAAGCATCACCAGACATACCAAAGCCAACTAACTCAGCGTAAATCTTCGCACCGCGTGCTTTAGCATGTTCATATTCTTCAAGAACCATAACACCCGCACCATCGCCTAGAACAAAGCCATCACGGCCCTTGTCCCAAGGACGAGACGCTTTTTGCGGTTCATCATTACGCGTAGACAATGCTTTTGCTGCGCCAAAACCCGCCATGCCAAGTGGTGTCGATGCTTTTTCTGCACCACCCGCCACCATCGCATCGGCATCACCGTATGCAATCATACGTGCCGCATGGCCAATGTTATGTAAACCTGTTGTGCATGCGGTAGAAATAGCGATATTTGGACCACGAAGACCACGCATGATAGACAAGTTGCCTGAAACCATGTTGACAATCGTTGAGGGTACAAAGAACGGGCTCACTTTACGTGGGCCTTTTTCTACCAAGGCATGATGGCCAGTTTCAATCAAGTCAAGACCACCAATACCAGAGCCGATAGCAACACCGATTCTTGGGGCATTTTCTGGAGTTACTGTGATACCAGAATCATTAAGTGCTTGGATACCCGCCGCAATACCGTACTGGATAAAGAGATCCATCTTACGGGCATCTTTTTTAGACATATACTCTTCGCAGTTAAAGTCTTTGACTAGACCTGCAAAACGAGTTGAAAAATTGGTGGTATCAAAATGTTCGATATTAACGATACCGCTTTGACCAGCTAGCAGGGCTTTCCAAGAAGATTCTACAGTGTTGCCTACCGGTGACAACATACCCATGCCAGTGACAACGACACGACGCTTGGACACGATCATATTCTCCGGAGTTGAAAAGTTCTATGAGAGGTATAGAAGAGTTAGAAAAACTCAGGCGGCCAGAGGGCCGCCTGGGGAGAGATATTACTGAGCGCTGTTTACGTAGTCGATTGCAGCTTGAACAGTAGTGATCTTCTCAGCTTCTTCATCTGGAATTTCAGTATCGAATTCTTCTTCTAGAGCCATTACTAGCTCAACTGTATCTAGAGAATCAGCACCTAGATCTTCTACGAAAGAAGCTTCATTCTTTACTTCTGCTTCGTCTACACCTAGCTGTTCAACAATGATTTTCTTTACGCGTTCTTCGATGTTGCTCATGTTTTCTTTTCCTTTACAGATTTCGCCTAATGCGATGGTTCCGTAGTTTATTCTAACTAGGGAAAGTTGCAAGTGGGTCATTGCTGGTCAAACCACAATTTTACCGATTTTAACCGAAATTAAGACCATTTTTGACTTAAATCATGCACAAATGTTGCGCATATAGTTAGCAAGTTTTACACGTTGTTGACAATAGCAAAGCCTTTATTTCATCAATAACGTTCAAAAACCAACTTATACCATGTACATCCCGCCATTTACGTGCAAAGTTTCACCCGTAATGTAGGCAGCCTCTGGAGAAGCTAAAAATACCACTGCCGACGCAATTTCGCGTGGATCGCCTAAGCGGCCAGCTGGCACTTGGGCTAGTGTAGCAGTACGTTGGTCATCATTCAGCGCTTTTGTCATATCTGTTTCGATAAAACCTGGCGCAACTGTGTTAACCGTCACACCACGAGATGCAACTTCACGAGCCATAGACTTAGTAAAGCCAATTACGCCCGCTTTTGCCGCTGCGTAGTTGGTTTGACCAGCGTTACCCATAGTACCGACCACAGAGCCCACATTGATGATGCGACCATTGCGCTTTTTCATCATGCCACGTAGCACCGCTTTCGATAAGCGGAAGATAGACGTTAAATTGGTATCAATAATATCTGACCATTCATCATCTTTCATGCGCATTAATAGATTATCACGAGTAATCCCGGCATTATTCACCAGAATATCGATCACGCCAAACTCGTCATTGATGGTTTTCAGCGTCGCTGCGATAGATTCCACATCCGTCACGTTCAGCGCTAAGCCTTTACCATTATTACCAAGATATTCACTGATTGCCGCTGCACCGCTTTCGCTAGTAGCCGTGCCGATCACCGTTGCACCGCGTTCAACTAATAATTCAGCGATCGCTCGGCCAATACCACGGCTTGCGCCAGTCACGAGAGCAATTTTGCCTTCTAGGTTCATCATCTATTCTTTCCTTTGATTACTTAACGGCATCAAGTGAAGCAATGTCATTCACTGCTGCTGATTCAAGCGATTTAATAATGCGCTTAGTCAGGCCTGTCAAAACTTTGCCAGGGCCAACTTCAAGCAGCTTTTCTATGCCTTGCTCACTCATCAACTGTACACATTCCGTCCAACGAACAGGGCTGTATAGTTGACGAACTAACGCATCTTTAATTTTGGCCGGATCAATTTCTGCTATTACATCCACATTGTTGATAACCGGAATTTGTGGTGCATGAAATTCAATCGATTGTAATGCAACCGCTAACTTATCTGCTGCTGGCTTCATTAAAGCACAGTGAGAAGGAACAGAAACTGGCAATGGCAGCGCGCGCTTTGCTCCGGCCTCTTTACATAACTGACCCGCACGTTCAACTGCATCTTTATTGCCTGCGATGACAACTTGGCCTGGCGAGTTAAAGTTAACTGGTGAAACCACTTCACCTTGAGCAGCTTCTTCACACGCTTTTGCTATCAGCTCATCATCAAGACCGATAATAGCCGACATCGCACCTACGCCTGCCGGAACGGCTTCTTGCATTAACTGACCGCGCAGCTCTACTAATTTGATGGCTTGCTTAAAGTCAACTACACCAGCACACACCAGTGCGGAATACTCACCCAAGCTATGGCCAGCAAGCAAGGCTGGCTGATCTAAACCTAGGTTTTGCCATAGCCGCCAAAGGGCAACAGAAGAAGCGAGTAATGCCGGTTGAGTACGAGAGGTTTGGTTAAGATCTTCTACTGGGCCATTTTGTACCAATGCCCATAAATCATAACCCAGCACTTCAGAAGCTTCGGCAAATGTCTGTTGAATGACATCATACTGCTGACCAAGTTCTGCAAGCATACCAACTGATTGCGAGCCTTGACCTGGAAATACGATAGCAAACTTGCTCATTGTTTGTTTCCTTAAGTAAAAACAAGAGGTTGAACCAACCCCTTAAAATAAAAATCTATCCGCTTAAAACTTAACGAGTGCCGAGCCCCAAGTAAAACCACCACCGAAGGCTTCAAGCAATAACGTTTGACCACGTTGAATTCGACCATCTCGTACGGCTTCATCGAGCGCGGTTGGGACGGTAGCAGCAGACGTATTACCATGGCGATCAAGCGTTATTACGACTTGGTCAAGTGACATCGATAATTTTTTCGCGGTCGCGGAAATAATGCGATAGTTAGCTTGATGAGGCACTAACCAATCTAATTCTGATTTGTGCATGTTATTGGCAGCAAGCGTATCTTTAACAAGCTTAGAGAGTTGCGTCACTGCCACTTTAAAGACTTCATTACCCGCCATATAAAGCCATTTATCAGCATCACCACCACGCTCTGGAACAGGTAAACTCAAGAGCTCGCCAAACTCACCATCAGAATAGATATGAGTCGACAAAATTCCTGGCTCTTCACTTGCACCAATAATGACGGCGCCTGCGCCATCACCAAATAAAATGATTGTCGAGCGGTCTGTTGGATCGCAGGTTTTAGACAAGGCATCAGCACCAATGACAAGAATGTTTTTACACATACCCGATTTGATGTGTTGATCTGCAATCGATAATCCATAGACAAAACCTGAACAAGCCGCCGCTAAATCAAAAGCGGGACATCCTTTGATGCCAAGCTTACCTTGCACCTGACATGCCGCCGAAGGAAATGCATGGCTACTGCTGGTTGTGGCAACAATAATCAGATCAATATCGTTTTTATCAATGCCGGCCATTTGAATGGCATTTTGCGCTGCATAGAAAGCCATATCCGCAACGGTTTCATTCTCCGCGCAAATACGGCGCTCACGAATACCCGTACGGGCAATAATCCACTCATCGCTTGTCTCTACCATTTTCTCTAAATCTGCGTTGGTACGCACCTGAGATGGCAAGTAGCTGCCAGTACCTAAAATTTTGCTATACATGAAGACTAATAATGCCTCTCGAGTAAAACCGCTTCCAAACGATCGCTTATACGGCTGGGGACTTGTCGTTTGACCTCGTGTACCGCTTCGGAAATCGCATTCACGACGGCGAGTACATCAGCACTTCCATGACTTTTTATGACAATGCCGCGCAATCCTAACAAACTTGCGCCGTTATACTGGTCGGGGTTCAATGTTTTTAGTTCAGTAAATAATGAAGAAAACAGTTTTCGTGCAATCCAACCCTTTATGGATGAGCCCAAAAGTTGGCTTTTTAACTTATCAATAAAGAGTTGTGCTGTGCCTTCACATGCTTTCAGGCAAACATTACCGACGAAACCATCGCAAACAATCACATCAGCGACATCATCCAACAACTGATTACCTTCGATATAGCCGATATAGTTGACGGCCTGAGTTTGATTCAGCATTTCAGCGCAACGCTTCACTAAATCATTCCCTTTAATCTCTTCCGCACCAATATTAAGGATGGCAACTTTTGCAGAACGACCTAAATGCTGTTCGGCCAGCGCACTCCCCATGACAGCAAATTGAAACAGAGAATCTGCATCACTTGATACGTTCGCACCCAAATCCAGCATCCAAGTGCGTTGACCTGAAGCCGTCGGCAACGCTGAAACTAATGCAGGACGATCAATGCCGGGCAGCAATTTCAGACGAAAACGAGATAACGCCATGAGCGCACCTGTATTACCACCACTGACACAAGCATCAGCACGGCTATCAGAAACTAGGTCAATTGCGATGCCCATTGAACTTCCAGCACTATTGCGTAAGGCCAGAGAAGGTTTTTCGGAGTTAGAAATAACGCGGTCACTGTGCAAAATACTCAAGCGAGTATTAAGTTCATAACCTAATTGAGATAATTGATGTGTGATCAACACTTGATCACCAACGAGGATCACTTTGAGCTCTGGGAAATGCGACAGTGCCTGCACGGCGGCAGGCACTGTTACGCGAGGACCGAAATCCCCGCCCATTGCATCAAGTGCAACGGTTAAATATTGCAAAGGTCAACCTTACTTGCTGATAACCTTTTTGCCACGGTAATAACCGTCAGCAGTCATGTTGTGACGTAGGTGAGTTTCACCTGAAGTCGCATCTACAGATAGTGCAGATGTAGTTAGCGCATCATGTGAACGACGCATGCCACGACGTGCGCGTGATTTTTTGCTCTTTTGTACGGCCATTGACCCTACTCCTTTGTCTTAACCTATAACGAATTATCGTTTTAAGTTTTTTAAAACATCAAATGGATTCGGCTTTTCTTCCGCTAGTTCTTCTGGAAGTTCACCAAATACTAAATTGTCTGAATTAACGCTACATTCCGCTCTATCGTGCATTGCTACTTGTGGCAAATTAATGATGAACTCGTCTTCAACTAATTGTACAAGGTCGATCTCACCGTACTCATTCGGATCTACCAAATCGTACTCTTCCGGTGCGTCTTCATCCGTTTTACTCCCCAAGTAAGGAGTATACTTGAATTGGACTTCGCACTCATGTGCGAAAACCTTGTTACAGCGTTGACACTCTAAATCGACAGAGATGTTAGCTTTACCAGAGATAACAACTAGTCGCTGTTCATCAAGCCCAAATGACAATGAGACTTGTGCGTCGCGTTTAACGCCTGCGACTGATTCTTCTAAACGCTTAAAAAGACTGAGTTGGATGATACCATCACAATCAAGTCGTTTTTGAGCTGCTTTAGCCGGATCAATCGATCGCGGTATTTTTACCTTTTGCATAGGGCGCGAATATTATCTTCCAAATCGGTTTTAGTCAAAGAAAAAGGCAAAAAAGTTCGTTTTTTCCCCTTTCCACTGAGAGAATTATGTACAGCATGTCTGATTGATATATGCTGCGGTAAAATTCGCAGCAATTCTAAATCAAAATGCAAAATTACCAACTAGTTTTAGCATCTACTTCGCCGTTTCGGCAGCAATTACTTAAAAAGCTGGATTTACCTTTTGTTACCTGCTCGCCTACTCGCCTAATTGCGACGAAACTCCGTTATCTAGTGAGTCCGCACAAGATCTGGTGACTCGTTTAGCTGAAACGAAAGCAAGATCTTGCTATCCAAACCAACCCAGTTTAGTCATCGGTTCTGATCAAGTTTGCGTGATTGACGGTGAGATTATTGGCAAACCTCATACTCAAGAACAAGCCATTAAGCAGTTACTCAGACAAAGTGGAAAAGCCATCACTTTTTATACTGGGCTTGCGGTTT
Organism: Vibrio sp. V10_P2A27P122; assembly: GCF_963874335.1. NCBI lineage: Bacteria > Pseudomonadati > Pseudomonadota > Gammaproteobacteria > Vibrionales > Vibrionaceae > Vibrio > Vibrio sp. V10_P2A27P122. Next base: position 36,952 of record NZ_CAWNHY010000055.1, read on the forward strand.
ACAACTCAGTCTCTGGTCAATGCATGGTCACCATAGAACCCTTCACGGTTCATTTTCGCTCTTTATCTACCGAGATGGTGACGGCTTACGTGGCAAAAGAACAGCCACTACAGTGCGCAGGCAGCTTTATGTGTGAGGGCCTAGGCATTGCACTTTTTGAACGTTTAGAAGGTGATGACCCTAATAGTTTGGTTGGGTTACCATTAATTAAGCTAGTCTCAATGCTTGAGTCTCAAGGCATTACCGTTTTAGGATAATGATTAACAGTGAGCGCCTTGATCTGCGCTCACTTTTATACCATGACTTCGACCATTACTTTATGTTTCTACTATGTTGCTACTCGTTAGCAAATGAAAGCTGGCCTTAAGCGTTTCTCAATTTGACTAATGCTTGCTCTAGTTGAGTATCGAGTGGTGCATTAATGTCCATTAACGCCTCTGTCGAAGGGTGAATAAAACGAATATTGGCCGCGTGTAAGAATAATCGGTCAATGCCAAACTGTGCGGTATATGCGTCAAAACGGCGGTCACCATAACGATCATCCCACGCAATCGGGTGCCCTGTATACTGAGTATGAACGCGGATCTGATGAGTACGGCCAGTGATCGGACTGGCTTGCACCAAAGTTGCTTGTGCAAACTGTTCAAGGATCTTAAAGCGCGTTTCCGATGCTTTACCGTTTGGATTGACTCGCACAATGCTGTTCACTTCATTTTTCAATAGTGGCGCATTCACGACTTTACAGCTGCTTTTCCATTGCCCCATAACTAAAGCAAAGTAATATTTTTGAATCGTTTTTTCTCTAAACTGGGCTTGGAGATGGCGCAGCGCGGAGCGTTTTTTAGCCACTAATAAAATGCCCGACGTATCGCGATCGATACGGTGCACCAATTCCAAAAAGCGAGCTTCTGGGCGCAATGCCCGCAGCGCTTCAATTGCGCCAAATTTCAAACCACTCCCACCATGAACAGCCGTACCGGAAGGTTTATTCAGAATAAGTAAGTGCTCATCCTCAAAAATAATGCAGTGTTCTAGCTCGGCGACTTTACTCAATTTGGTATTGGGTGTGTTGCTCTCTTGATCCGACTGTTCGAGAGTCACTGGTGGTATTCTCACCACATCACCAGCCGATAACTTATATTCTGCTTTGATGCGTTTTTTATTTACACGAACCTCTCCTTTGCGCAGGATTCGGTAAACCATACTTTTGGGAACGTTTTTTAATTGGTTACGCAAAAAATTGTCAATGCGTTGACCAGCCATATCTTCATCGATATTGATGAGCTGGACTTGGGTTCTAATTTCACTCATGGGCGCCATTGTACCACTGTAAATTGTTTAAATTCACATTTTCTTCGCCCCAAAAAAGAATATTTTCATCTGCTGTTTAATGGCAAATTGGCGAGAATTACACCAATTGAAATGTGACTGTGGATAAAATTAAATATTACCCATTACAATTCTTACTTTAACAACTAAAACTCTTTGATAAACATTAAATTAGCCATCTAACTTTTAGAC
>NZ_CAWNHY010000056.1:0-7981 GCF_963874335.1 Vibrio sp. V10_P2A27P122
TGCTAAACAGTAAGTTGGATAATGATGAGTTAGTATGTCAACCATTCTGCTTTACACCTTGTAAAGCTGCAATTACATAGGTTTACCTCAATTTTCACTCTCTATCTACCGAAAATATTACTTTTTCTTTACTATGCTCGCCATTCTTAGCTATTAAAATTATTTATCGATGCGAACACACACACGTAAAGAAGATTGGGTTGCCATTTTAACGGGAACCTTTTTGGTCGCACAAGGCGTCTTCTTTCTCCAGTCCGCTCATTTACTGACAGGTGGAACCGCTGGTTTAGCACTGCTGATCAGCCAGTTAGTCCCAGCCTCATTTGGTAGCATTTATTTTTTGGCTAACACCCCTTTTTACATTTTGGCTTGGAAACGATTTGGTCATCGCTTTGCCATCAACAGCGCGCTATCCGGCGCATTAGTCTCTATTTTTGCGGACCATCTTTATTTGGTAATTTCTTTGGAAATGGTCAATGAAATTTACTGCGCCATTGCCGGGGGATTATTAATGGGTCTTGGCATGTTAATTCTCTTTCGTCACCGTTCCAGCTTGGGTGGCTTTAATGTCTTGTGTTTGTTTATTCAAGATAAATTTGGGATCCCTGTTGGCAAAAGTCAGTTGATTATAGATTGCTCAATTTTAGCTGCTTCTGCCTTTTTTGTTTCGTTTTCCATTGCCACACTGTCTGTGCTCGGGGCTGTCTCACTTAACCTTGTATTAGCAATGAATCATAAACCCACACGATATAGCGTGACTTACCCTTAAGCTGTCGCAATACCCATAAGATTAAGAAGAGATAAAAACACAACCAAATTTAGCCTTAATTCTTACACCGTAAATACCCTCCATTATTTTCATTCAAACATTAGCTAGCTCTTATATAACGGTCGTCTAACAAGGTGACCACATTAAGTTAATGCAGTAATAGCAAGTGATTACATCACCTTATCCGACTCTCCGTACTCCATCTCAAATTGAAAAACCCAAAATACAGTCACCCATTCCATATATCACACATCGCGTCTTATTTTTGATGCACCTGATCAGTTGAAGTCGTCGGAGCTTAATATGAGAATGCACTGCTAAAAAATAATTATTATTCGTTACCTTAATAATTGAGCGGTTAGGAGCTTCTACAATGGGTGAAAGAGGAAGGATCCGTATTTCTAACTATCAAGGTAAATTTTTCTACCGCCTGATAGATTGCTTAGTAATACTGATCACAATGTATATTACACTAAAGTTTCACTCACATATCGTTACGATGTCTTATATATCTGTGGGACTTTTAGGGGTTATTTTTTATTCATTTATTGCTGAAAGCCTTGATATATACAGCGGTTGGCGAACCACAAAACTTAGAGTTTTAACTCTACACACTGCTTTTTGTTGGGCTTCAACTGTTGGTTGCTTAACTTTAGTTGGTTATTTCACAAAAACTGGAAGCGATTTCTCACGTTTAATTTTAGGTTTTTGGTTTGTCGGATCATTTATTTTATTACTGCTTTGGCGCTTCGTCGCATTTACAGTCATTTACTATCTACATAAAAAAGGTTATCACACCACTAAAGCTGTCATTATCGGCATGACACCGCAGGGCCTAGAACTATCGAAAAATCTCATCAATAACCCTGAGTTAGGTATTAAACTGACGGGTTTTTACGATGATAGGGGTGATGAACGTATCGCAAGTGATATTCCAGTGCTCGGTAAAGTTAATGATGCATTAACACTCGCCAAAAACGGTCAAGTAAAAAGTGTGTACATAGCACTACCAATGCAAGCCCAGCATCGAATCAGCAAGATTCTAGAGGCCTTTTCGGATAGCACAGTGAATACCTATATTGTGCCAGACTTTTTCACCTTCAATTTACTGCATTCGCGTTGGTATACCATCGGCGATGTTAATGCTTTTAGTATTTTTGACACACCGTTCAATGGGTTAGGTACGTGGCTAAAACGTTTTGAAGATTTAGTCTTAAGTAGTCTTATCTTGATTTTAATCAGTCCTGTCCTTATTGCAGTTGCAGTAGGCGTGAAACTCAGCTCGCCCGGCCCTATTATTTTCAAACAGATGCGTTATGGGCTGGATGGAAAGTCTATCAAAGTATGGAAATTCAGAAGCATGCGTGCCATGGACAATGGGAACAAAGTGACACAAGCCACAAAAAATGATCCCCGAGTGACTCCTTTTGGTGCGTTTATTCGGAAGACGTCACTAGATGAGCTACCACAGTTTATTAATGTGCTTCAAGGTCGAATGTCTATTGTCGGCCCTCGCCCTCATGCCGTAGCGCACAACGAAGAGTATCGAACGATCGTTAACCGCTACATGCTGAGACATAAAGTAAAACCAGGAATTACTGGCTGGGCACAAATTAATGGCTGGCGTGGTGAAACCGATACGCTAGATAAAATGGAAAAACGTGTCCAATTTGATTTGGACTATATACACAGATGGTCGTTGTGGTTCGACATCAAAATCGTATTTCTCACCGTATTTAAAGGATTTGTAGGCAAGAATGCTTACTAGAATGGATAAAGTATACTCATATGAAAACAACTAATTTAAATAGAATCGCGTCCTTTGGTTTGGCTTTTTTTGCGTTGTCAGCCGTACAAGCAAAACCGCAACCTAACCCAATTATGACTGAATCAGGAATTGCTATTGTACCGTTTTTAAACTTATCAATGGGTTATAACGACAACTTAGCAAAAGCGTCACAAGATCTCGAACATTCTCAATATTCAGTGTTTGAGCCAGGTGTAGGTTTTGCTATAGAGCCAGCTAATGGGCAGAAATATCGTCTAGGTTATCGGCTACAAAGAGGTGATTATTTCAGTTCTAGTAAAGATAATTATACGGATCATTTTTTCGATTTAGCAGGTGACTGGGAACTCAGCTCCAAACATCGCCTTGACTTGAGTTACAACTTAGCGTTGACCCATGAGCAACGGGGTGATAATGATACAACACTCAACTTATCGCACAATGAGTACAATACCAATAACATTAACCTTGGCTATGGCCTTGGTGGTGAAGATGCTAAAGGCCGACTAGAAACCAATATTGGATGGAGTAACTTTGATTACCAAAATAACAAAAATATAACTCGATACCAAAATTGGGATGAATTACGCTTTAATAGTGCGTTTTATTATAAAGCGTTGCCCAAAACGTTCTTGGTTTTTCAATTTGTCGTCAATGACCGACATTATGATGAGATAGCTCCAGGCTCAACTACCAAAGATAGTAAACACTATTTTACCTACGTAGGTACTTCGTGGGATGCGACAGGCAAATTGCAAGGTAGTGCAAAAGTTGGTGTACAGCATAAAGATTACGAGTCTTCTTCTAGAGAAGATTTCAACTCATTTTCATGGGATATCGATGTTACATATCTGATCCGAACCTATTCTGCTGTGCAACTAAAAACCAATCGTAAATCAACCGATACAAATGGTACCGGAGATTCAATTGACACGAAAACCTATGCTATTAACTGGTCGCATAACTGGAGTGATATTATTTCATCCAATCTTGACTATTCACTGTTAAACGAAACTTACACTCGTCCTGAACGTACAGACGATACGAATAAAGTGTCGTTATCGTTAAGCTACGATTTTCGTCGTTGGTTAACATTCAAGGTCGGCTATGGGTTTGAATCTAGAGATTCCAATATCAGCAATTTAAGCTACGATCAAAATGTTTATTACTTTGCGATTGAAGGGGTTATGTAACTTACAATGAAGTACTTCTTAGTCATTATTTTAAGTTGCCTCTCTTGGTCAACATTGGCCAATCAGAGCTTCTATAAGCTAGGCGTCGGAGACCAAATTCGGATTCAAGTATATGACGAGCCTGAATTGTCACTTGAAACTCGGGTTAGTGACAGTGGCACGATTGATTACCCTTTTTTAGGACGTATAAAACTGAAAGGTAAAACGACAGAAGAGGTAAAAGCCGCAATTCACGATGGTTTACTAGATGGCTATTTAATTAATCCTAATGTTTTTGTGAGTGTGGTTATGTACCGCCCCTACTTTATTAATGGACAAGTCAAAGCTTCAGGCAGTTATCCATATTACCCCGGATTAACAGTAAACAAAGCCATTACAATTGCGGGAGGCTTCACAGAGCGAGCGTCCAAAACTAAGATCTACATCTCTTCAAGTGATGAACCTAGTGCTCAACCTGTAAAGGTTAACTTACTTGATAAAATTCAACCAGGTGACATCATCACCGTCGAAGAAAGCTTTTTTTAGGTAACGTAGTTGTATGGAAAACTCTTTAATTAAACCTCGCTTGAATTCAGATGAAATCATTGATATTCGTCAGTATTTCAATATCCTTCTCAACTACAAATGGCGTATTTTACTTTTTTCTGCCATGGTTACAGCCATTGCAGTGTTGATTACTTTGTCTGTTCCTTCACAATATACAGCTCGTGCATCCTTGCTGATTGAATCAAAACAAGCAAAAGCCGTTTCGATTGAAGATGTCTATGGGATAGATACTAAAAGCCAAGAGTATTATCTCACTCAAATAGAGATTTTAAAATCAGACCGAGTTGCAGAGGAAGTCATCAAACGGCTTAACCTCATCAGTCACCCAGAATTTTCTCTCAACTCAGAAAGTGAGCAAAGCTCTAACGTTATGACAAATATTAAAGAGAGGTTTCCGATTTTAAAGTCCTTCAAACAAGGAACAACTGAAATATCATTGGAAGAAAGAAACTACCGAGAAAATCGATTAGTTCTTAAGGCATTCAAAAGTGGGCTGGAAATCAGTCCTATTCGGAAAACTCAATTAGTCAATATATTTTACACCAGTAAAGATCCTAAGTTATCAGCTCAAATTGCCAATGAAATTGGTAATGTCTTTATGGATAGTCATATTGAAGATAAACTTCAAGTGGAACTAAAAGCAAATAGTTGGCTCAATAATCGGATGGGTGATTTGCGAGAAAAACTAAAAGAGTCTGAAGTTCAGTTACAAACGTTTTTGAAATCTGAGGGGCTGGTCGATATCCAAGGCGTTGAAAGCTTAGCATCTCAAGAACTCGAAGAACTCACCTCTCAATTAAATAAAACGAGAGATAGACGTGTTGCAGCTGAAACACTCTATCTGGTGGCACAAACTTACAGCCGCCAAGACAGTGATCTTTCAGCACTTGCTTCTATACCTGAGATATCTAACCACCCGACGATTCGAGATGTTAAATTAGCAGAAGTACAAGCTGAGCGAAAAGTTTCAGAACTATCAAAACGCTATGGAGATAAACACCCAAAACTCAAAGCAGCACAAGCCGAACTAGCCTCTGTTAAACGTAATTTAAATTTCGAACTAAAACAGCTACTAAACGGGATCAACAATGAGTTACAGGCTGCTAAGCAAGCAGAGAGTTCTTTGCACCGGGAACTTGAGAAACGCAAATCAGAGTTTCAAAGCCTCTCCGTAAAAAATGCAAGATATTCAGAGCTAAAGCGCGAAGTCCAAACAAACCGAGAGTTGTTTGATCTCTTTTTAAGTCGTCAAAAAGAGACCAGTGCATCGAGCGACTTTAATGCTACGATTGCTCGTTTTACCGATTTTGCCAATCCGCCCCTCGCCCCAAGTAAACCGAATCGTAAACTGATTGTATTGTTAGCGTTTGTCGCTTCGTTTGGTTTGGCGTGTGTTGTTGCTTTCATTGCTGATGCGGTAAACGATACATTCCTTGATATAAAACAGGTTGAAAAACAGTTATCACTAAGCTTGCTCGGTATTATACCGGCAATTAAAACTCGAGGCCCCCTAACGCTAAAAACCTATTTTGATTCGAAACACCGAGAGCTCACAGAAGCGATTAGAACCGTTCGGACTGGTTATTTACTTGCCAACACCAACAAAGAGCATCATGTGGTAATGGTTACTTCTTCACTGCCTGAGGAAGGAAAAACAACCTCGAGTATCAATTTGGCTTTTTCACTGGCACAAATGGAAAAAACACTGCTGATTGACTGCGATTTGAGAAAACCATCGGTTGCACACCGTTTTGGCATCTCTGGTTCACAGCCAGGAATGAGCAACTTGCTCATAGGTACGCATACCATAGAAGAGTGTCTCTATACCGATGAAGAATCAGGGCTTGATGTTTTGACTTCAGGAGTCGTGACAGACAATCCTCTTGAACTTATCTCCTCGCCTAAGTTTGCCTCACTACTCGAAGAGCTTAAGACACGCTATAGCAGAATTGTGATTGATACACCTCCGTGTTTAGCCGTTAGTGATGCATTTATGCTATCGCAGTACGTGGACTCGACCATACTAGTGATCAATGCTCCACAAACACGTACTAAAGTGGCTAGAGATGTGGTCGGACGCTTAACGCAGCAAGGAGCGAGAATTGATGGCGTCATATTGAACAAACTGAACACCAAAAAAGCCTCTAATTATAGCGGTTATCATCAATATCAATCCTATTACGGCCCAGAAAAATAACCATGACGGTCGTGAATCACCCTTTTTTAGCCCATGCTTTACGTTTGAGCATTGGGCTAACTGCGCTCGTTACTCTCTATTTTGCATTTCATTTTTTGACGGCGTCCATTTACGCGCTAGCAACAGAAAGAAACATCGACTACTGGACAAAGCACAGTGATGGTGTAACTTCAGAGCAAGTGAATGAAACAAAGGCCATGATACTAAAGGCACTACAGCACCACAGAGACCATCCTCACTACCACAATTTACTGGGTAAGGTCTATGAGTGGGAAGCCTATTTGGGCGATGATGTAGGTAAAGAGAGCCGCTTGCTCAATGCCAAAAAGGCCTACTTGGAAAGTGCATTATTGAGACCTACTTGGTCAGACACATGGGCTGATTTATTGGTGATTGAAACTCAGTTGAAAGGGGAAAATATTGATCTCTATTTTGCACAAGCCGACAGATATGGGCCTTTTACACCCAAAGTGAACAACACACTTTCCCAGATTGGCCTTAACCATTGGTCTATTTTTTCAGCGCCGCAGCGAACTATCATTATTGATCACACCGCAAGAGCATTAGCTCATCCTCAAAGCCGAGGAGAAGCCTACCAATATCTAAAATCAAACGGTCTCTTAAAATTTACCTGTGCAGCTATTATTTATAACCCTCAACGTTATACTGAGAAAAATAGTCTCTGCAAGAGAGCGCTAGAGTGATCTCGATGATAAAACGTTACTCAATAAACCGGCCTATCGCCTTGTTAATGTTAGTCTTGCTTTCTCTTAGTACGGCTTCGCTATCACTGGCAAAAACACTGAATATTCATGCTGAGATATCGATATTTTTGGAAAAGTCACTCGGCGGTGATATTTATCTCCACTTTACACTTGCACTATTCATTACTTTGGTTTTTATCCGAGTAATTTCCGCCACTCTTTCCCCTATACAGAGCATCTTTCTCGCCATAGTTATCGTCTCGACCTGTTGCATAATTGATGAAAGTTTACAAATGTTATCGCGTTCACGATCATTCTCTTTGTTCGATTTAGGGGCAAGCTTACTTGGTATAACAATGGCCTCAATAATCTATTACGTTACTAGCAGACTTCAATCTTCAAACTTATGCTCCAAACTAAGACAACCTCGCGCATAAAAACGCCTTAAGAATGAGAATCGAACCCTTATTAACAGAAGTACGATATCACTTGATGTACTACTTCACTTATAATCATCGCAACAGTAAATCGTAGGCTTTTAGGACTTACCAATGAAAAAATCACTATGGATATTTTGGATTGCTATTTCAGCTTTGCTGGCTAGTTCAAGGTTATATGCCGAAACAGAAATTACTTGTTCACTTTATAAAAATCATAAAGTGGCCACAGACACAATAAGAGCCAGCCTAGAACAAGCAGACGATGCCATTATTTCTCTGCAAGCTTTGATGAAACTATGCCCAAGCATGGCACTAGAAATGGCGGACCTAGCGTCTACTCTACACC
>NZ_CAWNHY010000057.1:0-7927 GCF_963874335.1 Vibrio sp. V10_P2A27P122
GTGTGAATATAGATATTGTATTAATAGAGTGTACTGCTCCTTTCGAGGATAACTGGCTCAACGGTGAAGACGGTACGTGTTTTTTCTACTAAAAAGGTAGGTATGTCATGGCAGAGCAATTTGCTAAAGCTTGGGAAAGTTTTGTTGCAGGTGAGTGGCAAAACGAAGTTAACGTTCGTGATTTTATTCAAAAGAACTATACGCCGTATGAAGGTGACGAATCTTTCCTAGTTTCTGAAGGTACTGAAGCGACAAACAAGCTTTGGGCTAAAGTAATGGAAGGTATCAAACAGGAAAACGCGACTAAGGCCCCTGTCGATTTCGATACTGACGTTATTTCTACCATCACTGCTCACGATGCAGGCTACATCGAAAAAGATCTTGAAACTATCGTGGGTCTACAAACTGAGAAACCACTTAAGCGCGCTATCATCCCTAACGGTGGTGTGCGTATGGTTGAAGGTTCTTGCAAAGCATACGGTAGAACTCTTGACCCTATGATTTCAAAAATCTACTCAGAATACCGTAAAACTCACAACGCTGGCGTTTTCGATATCTACACTCCTGATATCCTAGCGTGTCGTAAGTCTGGTGTTCTGACGGGCCTTCCTGATGCTTATGGTCGTGGCCGTATCATTGGTGACTACCGTCGCGTAGCACTTTACGGTATTGATTTCCTAATGAAGGATAAGCTTGCTCAATTCACTTCTCTACAAGAGCGTTTTGAGAACGGCGAAGATCTAACGGCAACGATGCAACTTCGTGAAGAAATTGCAGAACAACACCGCGCACTTGGCCAAATGAAAAAAATGGCTGAAAAATACGGTTTTGACATCTCTCGCCCAGCAGAAACTGCACAAGAAGCTATCCAGTGGACTTACTTCGGCTATCTAGCTGCTGTTAAATCACAAAACGGTGCGGCAATGTCGCTAGGTCGTACTTCTACTTTCCTAGATATCTTCATCCAACGTGATCTAGAAGCGGGTAAAATCACTGAAGTACAAGCTCAAGAAATGATCGACCACTTCGTAATGAAGCTGCGTATGGTTCGTTTCCTACGTACTCCTGAATACGATGAACTATTCTCTGGCGACCCAATTTGGGCAACAGAATCAATGGGTGGTATGGGTCTTGACGGTCGTACACTCGTTACGCGTTCTAACTTCCGTTTCCTAAACAGCCTATACACTATGGGTCCTTCTCCAGAGCCAAACATCACTGTACTTTGGTCTGAGCAGCTACCTGACGGCTTTAAACGTTTCTGTGCAAAAGTATCTATCGATACTTCATCTATCCAGTACGAAAACGATGATTTAATGCGTCCAGACATGAACTCTGACGACTATGCTATCGCATGTTGTGTATCGCCAATGGTTGTAGGTAAACAAATGCAGTTCTTCGGAGCGCGTGCAAACCTTGCTAAAACCATGCTTTACACCATCAACGGTGGTATTGATGAGAAGTTGAAAATCCAAGTTGGCCCTAAAATGGACAAGATCGCAGGTGAGTATCTTGACTATGACGAACTGTGGGCAAAAATGGACCACTTCATGGATTGGTTGGCGAAGCAATATGTGACCGCACTAAACAGCATTCACTACATGCACGACAAATACAGCTATGAAGCCGCGCTAATGGCACTGCATGATCGTGACGTTAAACGTACGATGGCATGTGGTATTGCTGGCCTGTCTGTTGCTGCTGACTCTCTATCTGCAATCAAATATGCAAAAGTTAAGCCAATTCGTGACGAAGATGGCCTAGCGATCGATTTCGAAATCGAAGGTGATTATCCTAAATTTGGTAACAATGACGCCCGCGTTGATGACATCGCATGCCAACTTGTTTCTACGTTTATGGGCAAAATCCGTAAACTTAAGATGTACCGTGATGCAATTCCAACTCAGTCTATCCTGACTATCACTTCAAACGTGGTATATGGTAAGAAAACAGGTAACACACCTGATGGTCGCCGTGCTGGTATGCCTTTCGCACCGGGTGCAAACCCAATGCATGGCCGTGACGAAAAAGGTGCAGTAGCATCATTAACTTCAGTCGCGAAACTACCGTTTGCTGATGCACAAGATGGTATTTCTTATACTTTCTCTATCGTTCCAAATGCGTTAGGCAAAGAAGAAGCAAGTCAACGTGCAAACCTTGCTGGCCTGATGGATGGTTACTTCCACCATGAAGCAGGCATTGAGGGTGGCCAACACCTAAACGTGAACGTGCTTAATCGCGAAACTTTAGAAGATGCGGTTAAACACCCTGAGAAATACCCTCAGCTAACCATTCGTGTATCTGGCTATGCTGTGCGTTTTAACTCACTGACTGCTGAACAACAAGCTGACGTTATTGCACGTACTTTCACTGAATCTCTATAATTTCAGTTAAATTACTAGCAAAATAGTTAAGCCCTGCTCGATGAGTGGGGCTTTTTTTATACTCAGAAATCAAAAATGAGCAATGCATCGACCACAAATGTTACGCTTACCACATTTATTTTGATTCAATTGCCTATTTATCAACTGAATAGCGCATCTTTCCTATATGATTAGGGCTTGTCTATACTCTGCAGTGTTCGTATGAAGCTATTTCACATTCTTCCATTGACGTTACTCAGTGCTTCTGCGCTGGCCTCTCAACACGCAACGGTTGCTTTTAACCTCGATAACGATGGCGTATTTGGCGTAGATCGCGACTACACCAATGGTTTATTTTTAAGCTACACCTCAGGGGCGATTGCTCCATATTGGTGGGCTAAACCACTCAGCCTTTCGGTTTGGGGAGCGGCCCCATTGGACAAATGGGAGATCAGCATTGGCCACAAAATGTGGACTCCTTCGGAGATTTCTCTTACCAAACCAGAGCCGAATGAACGACCTTACGCTGGGTATTTACACTCCGAGCTTAACTATATTAGTTTGCATCCCCAACAAGCCACGCGGGCAAATTTAACCATTGGAACCACCGGAGATGCTGCGCTTTCTGAGAAAGCGCAAAAGTTAGTGCACAGCATCACTAAATCTGACGAACCCAATGGCTGGGCCTACCAAGTAGAGGAAAAAATCGTCGGCAGCGTGGGTTATCTGTCTCACTTTAATCTGGCACGATACCGCAGCTATGCAGGAACTGACGTTGAGCTTTCCAACGTTTCAGAGGTCAATGTAGGTAACTTTCGCAGTGATCTCTCCACAGGTTTTATGATGCGTTGGGGGACCGATCTTGCGGGTAACTTTGGCAGTGCTCAAATCAGTGCAGAAAACCCTTTCTCGGCAGGGATGATTGGTGCCTCGGATACTGGATGGTTTCTATTCGGAGGTGTAAAAGGACGCTATCGCTTCAATGACATTACCATCGAAGGAGATAGGCCTTTAAACGGATTGGATCACCCATCTGAATATTACCAAGTTAACTTGGAAAATCTTCAGGCGACCGCCGTAGTTGGTGCGGCTTGGTATATTCAACAAGTCGGTGCGAGTTTAACGTTCACCGCAAACACACCTGAGTATAAGGAAGACAAAAACTCCATTCACGGTGTCGGTAATATTTCTCTTTTTGCTTTTTTCTAACGTTTAGCAAACTGAAATTATATGGTGAAACTTTGGCAGTCTACACTTAGGCTGCTAGAGCGTTTATCCACAATCTGGCTGGTTGCTCTTAACTGTTCATTGTTCTCTTCCAAGGCTTTCATGGCTCTAGATATTTGTATCATATTATCTGCCATTGAATGGCTAGTCGTCGCCAAATCTCGGATCGATGCAAAAATGGCTTCTGTTTTATTCGCCGCTTCATCTGCTTTTTTGATAATTTGCGCGATGGCCTGTATTGCCTCATTACCTTTCTCTTGCCCACTCTGCATAGACTGCTCAGATTGCGCAATATAAGTGATTACTTCCGCACTTTCCTTTTGCATAGTATCAATAGTGCCGGAAATTTCGGCCACGGCATTGACCGTTCTTACTGCTAAACTTCGAACTTCATCAGCGACAACAGCAAAGCCACGACCTTGCTCTCCCGCTCTCGCCGCTTCAATTGCGGCATTGAGTGCCAATAAGTTAGTCTGCTCGGCAATACCATTAATGATGTCCATCACCGAGTCTACTTTTGCAGAAGCTTGTTCAAGTTGATGAATGTGGCCTGCGGCCGAGCTTAGGATTTTACCAACCTCAACCAGTGACGTAATAGCAACGGAAATCACTTTTCCTCCCTCTTCTGCGCTTTGCATAGAAGATTTGCTGAGTTCCGCAACAAACTCCAATGAGTTAGAGACTTCTTGGGTCGTCACGCTGACCTCTTCTGTGGCCGATGCCAATAATTGCGTTTGTCCCAAAACATCAGATTGATTTGTCACCAAAGTGTCTAATCCAACATTCAGTGATGCGGCATCACCAGACAAGGCTTCACTGCTTTTCTGCACACCACTCACCAATTTCCCTAAATTTTCACAGCTTTGGTTAATGGCCAATGCCAGTTGATTGAATTCGTCCTTTTCGTTATTCGTCATCGGCATACGGCGTGACAAATCGCCACGCGAGATATTGTTCAACACGTGAATAGTTTGCGACAAAGAACGAGAAAGAGAAAAACTAAAGGTAAGGAAAATAGCAATAGTCAATATGGCAAGTAACGCACAGGCTGCCAATACAGACCACTGTGTTTGCGATGCGGTCGTTTTTGCGGCCAACTGATATTGTTCACTCAACGCGGAAAGCTTGGTTGAAATATCTTGAATCACCGACTTAACTTGCGCCTCTGTATCGCCTCTTTGTTTCTCCATCACTTGCAATTGCTGCGACAGTTCACTCACACGTAAAAAAGCCTGTTTAAATTGTTGTATCTCTTTTTCATACAGATCCAACATCGAATAAGAATCAGACATATTGACGAAACTGGCCATAGCACGATTAAACAGTTTTAAGTTTTGCTCCGTGGGTTCTAATAAATAATTTTGCTGCGCCTTAACCATGGCTTGAAAATCCGAGTTGATTGTAACCATCCCCGTCTCATCTATCTTTTTCTCTATCGTGGTGGCCAACGTTTTCAGCTCGCCCAGTTTACCTTCGTTAACGTTGAAACCCACTTCTGATTTCACTTGCAACCAAGGACGCAAAAATTGGTCAAATTGTTTGGCCGCCTTGAGCAACACTTCCCCTTCTTGAGCAAAATTGGTCTTTTGCAGGAAAGTAACATTAGCATTCACCTCTTCCATCAACTGATCCAATTTATTCAAAATCGAGTTGACCTGATTGCCTTGCATGTTGTTTAGCTCTGATGCAAGCGACAACAAATTTGCTTGAGTAGTAAATATCGCCACAGAACCGGATGCCACTTCGCCACTGGAGCGATACTGTTCATCCATTCCCATCAAGCTCTTTGCGGTATAAATCCCTAAACCTAAAAAACCAACACAAAGGATAACTAAAAATAGACTGATTTTTTGCTTTTGAGAAAACTGTACATCCATGAACTATTCCTTATTTAAACCCTATCGCATTCAACGAGTTCTTATTTCTATACAGTGTAGTCAATGTGCAGAATTTCATGACATTCATTTTAAGCCACAACATATGGTTTAGGATATGCGGCGGCAATTGCACATTAACCCTACTTAATCCCTACTATTTGTAATAAAATAACAGGCAAATAACCTATTCGAGATGAACTGATGTCAACAACTGGTCGTATTCATTCTTTTGAGTCTTGTGGCACGGTAGATGGCCCTGGAATTCGCTTCATTGTTTTTATGCAAGGCTGCCTAATGCGTTGTATGTATTGTCATAATCGTGACACATGGGACACCCATGAAGGCAAGGAAGTGACTGTTGAAGAAATCATTACCGAAGCAAAATCTTATCGCCATTTTATGAAAGCCTCTGGCGGCGGAATTACCTGCTCAGGCGGTGAAGCTATGCTTCAACCTGAATTTGTTCGTGATTTATTCCGCGCAGCGCAAGCTGAGGGCATTCACACCTGCTTAGATACCAACGGTTATATTCGCAAACACACAGACGTGATTGATGAAGTACTCGATGCCACTGATTTAGTGATGTTAGACATCAAACACATGAAAGATGAGATCCACCATGATTTTATTGGTGTGTCGAATAAACGAACCTTAGATTTCGCGCGCTACTTACACACCATAGGTAAAAAAACGTGGATCCGTTATGTGATTGTTCCTGGCTACACTGATGACGAAGAAGCGGCTCATATGCTTGGTGATTTTATTAAAGATATGGATAACATCGAGAAAGTAGAGCTGCTGCCTTATCACAAATTGGGCGCTCATAAATGGGAAGCAATGGGGCTAGAATACCCATTAGAAGGTGTGAATCCGCCGTCAAAAGAGACCATGGACAAAATCGTTGGGATCTTAGCTCAGTATCACTCAAACATAAAATATTGATTGCTTGATTTAATAACCATAAAAATGCCAGCATAATGCTGGTATTTTTATAGAGAGGCTAGCCATGCAGCTGGAACAACTTGCGGTGCTATTGCTCCTGCTACTTGTTGGGTTAACGACCCTTCGCGATTTTAAATACTCATTTTGGACAAAGTTTAAGGCCGAGAAATCCTTTCAGCATCTCACCTATTTTGCCTCTTTTGCGCTTTTTCTTTTGTGGTTAGCTCAAGCCGGAGTGACCGAAGGATTGCCTATCCATTTTCTCGGTTTAACAACCCTCACGATGATGTTTGGCTGGCGCTGCGCATTTGTTATAACTATTCCTGTTACATTCGCACTGGCGGCGGTCGGTAAACTGGCCTTCTTTAACATCCCCGAATACTTACTGCTATCATCGCTACTGCCAATCCTAGTTAGTTATGCTTTGTTTGCTTTGAGTTATCATTATCTACCGCGCAATATTTTTGTGTTTATTTTTGTGGCTGGTTTTTTAAATGGCGGCCTGACGGGTAGCCTGCATTTGGCCATTAACACCGCTTATCAATTGCTTCTTGGGCAACATGACTGGCAAGTCATCCGCGATAATTACCTAATTTTTGTTCCTTTACTCGCTTTCCCAGAAGGGCTGCTCAATGGTATGGCGTTAGCGATACTATCCGTATTTAAGCCGGAATGGTTGCGTGTCTTTTCCGACAAAGATTATATCTATAACCACTTACACAAAAAGTGACAAGAATTGCACACATTTTATACTTTCCATATTAAATCCGTGTTGAGATCATGTTTCATTGTCGATAATTGCTGTTAACCTTATGCCATCAAATAGAACATAAAATTTAGTGAGGCTACCTCCATGGAAATGACCAACGCTCAACGACTGATTCTATCTAATCAGTATTTTTTGATGTCACAGATGGATCCCAACAACGCCAAAAAATACAAGCGGTTACAAACCATTGTAGAACGTGGTTATGAACTGCAAATGCGAGAACTCAACAAAGAATTTGGCTGCTTGACCGAAGCGGAGTGCCGCGAAGTGATCGACATCATGGAGATGTATCACGCTATGCAAGAATCACACAAAATGCTCTCCGATGCAGAAAGCAAAAATGTGGATCAGCGCCGCCTGCACTTTTTAGGGTTTGATATCGCTAAAGAGTCACAACGCGTTCATTACGTGCGTTTCTTGGTTGAGTCTGAAGGGCTTTACCCACAATTTGATAAAGCCGATCACCACTTCAACAGCCAAATGCCAATGTCAGATAAATATCGTCGCATGTTAACGGCTTGGCGTAATTGTCCTCGCCAATACCATTTGTCAACCGCAGAATTTACACAAATTTTTAATGCCTAAATTTTAATACCTAGCAAGGTAGGCTGACGAAAGATGAAAAGACGCAGACACTGCGTCTTTTTTACATTCCCCCTCGTAGTTGTTAACTCCAACACCAACTTATCCCTCGAACTCTTGATATTCATACACTAAATAGTTCAACCTGATCGACGTTATTACTGTCA
>NZ_CAWNHY010000058.1:0-7855 GCF_963874335.1 Vibrio sp. V10_P2A27P122
TGTGTGAAATGATTGGGCATTATATGAACTATGTTGATGTCTGTCAGCTGACTTCTGTCAAATATTTGACTTAAATGTGATTATTGAAGTTTTACTTGGGTCGGTTTAACATTTTCGCTTGGGTAGCAACCTAATACTTTTAAATGCTTAGTGATTTTTGTTAGCTCATTCAATGCTTGCTGCATTTCAATGGAATCAAGATGTGATTCAAGATCAACATAGAACATTTCTTCCCAAGGATTACCCATAATAGGTCTCGATTCCAATTTGGTCATATTGATGCCGTAGCGTTGCAGCACTAACAAGCTTTCAACAAGTGAACCAGCTTGTTGTGATGTCGACATGATTAATGTCGTCTTCGCTGGAATTTGAGTGGAGACTTCCACGGGTTTTCGCGCAACAACAATAAAGCGAGTCTGGTTTTCTGTTTGATTGGCGATATTAGATTTGATCGATTGTAAGCCGTACAGTTTACCGCTGGAGGCATTGCCAATTGCGGCAACATCGTTGCGATTAAGCTGCTGTACTTTTTGCATCGCATCAGCGGTGCTCGCACAGGTTTCAAGTGTAACGCCTTTTAGGCGGCTTAAAAATTCGCTGCACTGCTGGTGGGGCTGTGGGTGTGAATAAAGGATTTTAAGCTCTTCCAAACGTAATTCAGAGGTGGCGACCAAGCAGTGCTCAATCGGTAAAGTGAGCTCACCGACAATGTACAAGGTAGTATGTTGTAGCAAATCATACACCTCGTTAATTGAACCTGAACTGGTATTTTCAATCGGCAATACCCCATAGTCGGCATGACCCGATTCAACTGTTTTAGTGACTTCTTTAAACTGATCGCAATTGAGTTCGATCAACTCTGTATTTTTACGACTGAAGTACTCACGGGTTGCAAGATGGGAGTAAGAACCTTTAGCACCTAAAAAAGCAACCCTTGCCAGCGGTTTACGGCTTAGTTGCGGATTGGCTAGATTCTGCAAGTATGCTTGCTGTAGCAAGACGGAGTCTTCAATGATGGTATGAAATAGTTTAGTAATGTACTGAGCATCTAAATTGTATTTTTCTTTACCAGTATTAATCAATTTGACTAAAAGTTGCTGTTCACGTATTGCATCTCTCACTGGTTTTGCGGTTTCCACTTTGCTTTTAGCGACTTCAATGCTGAACTTTCGACGCTCTGCCAGTAGGTTCAGCAGTTGATCATCAAGCTCGTTCAGTCGCAAGCGGATCTCTTCAAGTGAATAGTGCTTTTCAGTCATAAAAATGTCCTTGTAAAAAAGCCTCCCAGTGGGAGGCTTCCTGTTCGTTTTTGACTTATCTTCTGTCAACGACCATGCCTCCAAGGTTATTGGAGAAAAAAGAAGTCAAAAAAGAACAGTGAGGTTAAGTGCATAAGAAGGTGATTTCTCTTTGAATGTAAAGACACAATAAGCAAGCAACCGTAGAGCGTCAAGCAAAAAAATAGCGCTTGAAAGCGCTATTTTTCATCATATTAAACTTTATTCAACTTCTTCTTCTACTTCCGGTTTGTCGGTACGACGAGCTTCCGGTTTATGGCGCAGTTTGTTGAGTTGGCGTTCTAATTTTTGTTCTACCTCATTGATAGCTGCGTAAAGATCTTCATGGGTTGCAGAAGCGACTAATTGTCCTTTGGGTACCGTGATAATAGCTTCGAATCTTTTTTGTTTATTGGGCTCTTCACTAAAGCTAGCTTGGCATCCTATGATATCCACTTGCCATTTTTCTAGTTTTTTAAATTTGCTCTCAATGTGAGTGCGGATTGCAGAGGTGATGTCGATATTTTTACCAGTGATAGTTACTTTCATAGATGTTTTCCTCTGTTGCATCCCTCATGGGTTAACTTCAGATTACTGATTTAATACTAAAGTAATGTGATCTGGATCACTTTATTGAATGTGATTTCAAAGGGCGAGTTTAAACGTGATCTCACGCAAAGAGTGCTGACAAAGAGTAAAGAAAAAGCTTGTGATTCCTATCAATCTGGATAGATTGGTTAAAAGATCAAGCTAAGAATTTCCCATTTTTAGGGTGTTTTTGCGGCCTAAAAAGAGCGCTGCTCATTTCTTATTCAAGTGTTTTTTGTGATCTTTATTCTAACGATGTTTTGAACACCTCCCTTTTTATTTCAGTTTTCCCTGCACCACTCATTTTCCAGCCGTCTTTTGCTGGCGTGTTATTATTCCCATCGACTCCAAATAAAAAAACCACTCAAAGCGTGAGTGGTTTTCATGGCGTACCTAAGCTTATTGCAAACTATTGTGGATTGAGTGCAATTAACTTTTGAGTTCTGGCAATGGCATCGTTCAGTTTGAGCTGTTTATACGCTTCCAACTGAATGTGTAATGATTTGCGAGCCGCTTCAGTGTCTGGATACGTTTTTTGTAGCTCCTGAGCACGGTTGATGGCCGCAATCCAAGATTCACGGCGTAAGTAAAAATCAGCTGTGGCAAGGTCATATTCAGCCAGCCTATTTTTTAACGCGAATAAGCGTTTATGAGCATCTTCTGCATAAGGGCTTGTTGGGTAGCGTTGCAGCAGTTTCTTAAAATCAGCAAACGCAGCTTTTACCGGTTCTGGATCACGATCCGCGCGATCGACATTAAATAGGTCATGCATGAAGTTGCGATCTTGCGCCATATGCGTCAAACCACGCATGTAGAGTACCCAATCCATTTTTTCATGGGTTGGATTCAAACGGGTAAAGCGTTCAATGGTCGCTAAACCTAACGCAAGATCATCGTTTTTGTAGTAAGCGTAAATAAGGTCAAGTTGAACTTGTTCTGAATACGCGCCGAAGGGATAACGTGAATCTAACGCCTCAAGTTTTTGAATGGCCGTTAACCAGTTACCACTTTGCAGTGAGGTTTGCGCTTCTGAGTATAATTCAGAAGGCGGCACATCAGGGACAATCTCTTCGCTGCTTGAACAGCCAAATAACAGTGATAATGCGAGTAAGCCTGATAAAGTGTGGTGTTTCATGACAGGAGTCGTTTCCTTGAATTAATGCTTCTTAATTGAGTGCGTAATCGCTTTACAAATCGTTTCGTTACTTTCTTAGCAGTAACAGATACAATGACGCCATATTTTATCCATACTAGACGCTATTAGTCTCACGGTTTTTAAAAAAGTTCGATATGGCTCAGCAGATTGAATTAACAAATACAGTAAAAGATAGCCAGTTAGGTCAACGTTTAGACCAAGCTGTCGCTGAATTATTCGCAGATTTCTCTCGTTCACGTCTAAAAGAGTGGCTTTTAGAAGGCAAAGTTCAGGTCAATGGTGAGGTGATCACTAAACCAAGAACGAAAGTCATGGGGGGAGAAATCATTACGGTCCAAGCCGAGCTTGAAGATGAAGAGCGTTGGGAAGCGCAAGATATACCTTTAAATATCGTGTATGAAGATGACGATATTATGGTCATCAACAAACCACGAGATTTTGTCGTTCATCCAGGCGCGGGTACTCCAGATGGCACAGTGTTAAATGCACTGTTGTTCCACTATCCAGCTATTGCAGAAGTACCTCGTGCGGGGATTGTGCATCGTTTGGATAAAGATACGACTGGTTTAATGGTGGTCGCTAAAACGGTTCCTGCACAAACACACTTAGTTCGAGCGTTGCAAAAGCGTAAGATTACGCGTGAATATGAAGCGATTGTGATCGGTACTATGACTGCTGGTGGGATGATCGATAAGCCGATTGGCCGCCACTCAACAAAACGTACATTGATGGCGGTAAGCCCGATGGGTAAACCAGCGGTAACTCACTATCGTGTGGCCGAGCATTTTCGTGAACATACGCGACTTCGTTTGCGTTTAGAAACGGGCCGTACTCACCAAATTCGTGTGCATATGTCATATTTGCAGCATCCTTTGCTTGGGGATACCGCCTATGGTGGCCGCGCTCGCATTCCGAAAGGGGCAACGCAAGAGCTGACCGATATGATCCGTGGTTTTGATCGTCAGGCTTTGCATGCCGTTATGCTTCGACTTGAGCATCCTGTGACTGGTGAAATGCTAGAATTTCATGCGCCAGTACCTGACGATATGATCATTATGGCGGAAGCTTTACGCGTAGATACTAAGTTGAATAAAAAAGACGAGTTCTAATGCAGAAGATCATCCCTAACTGGAATGCACCTAAACATGTAAAAGCTTTCTCCTCGACTAGAGTCGGTGGCTTTTCGTTAGCTCCTTATCAAGGGCTGAATTTAGGCATGCATGTTGGGGATGATCCTTTATCCGTTGAAAAAAATCGCCAATGGCTAACGCAGCAAGCGGCGATGCCCTCTGAACCTATTTGGCTTGAACAAACGCATTCAACACAAGTGCTAGAGGTTACTCAACCTACTCAGCAGATTCTGAGTGCCGATGGTGTTTTTACCCACCAGCATAATGTGATTTGTTCTGTAATGACCGCTGATTGCTTACCTGTTCTACTCACTAATCACCAAGGCAGCGAAGTGGCTGCAGTTCATGCTGGTTGGCGCGGTTTAGCTAATGGGATACTCGAAAATGCGCTCGCCAAATTTTCTAGTGATATCCTAGCTTGGCTCGGTCCTGCTATCGGTCCTACGGCATTTGAAGTCGGTGATGATGTATACCATGCCTTTGTTGATCAAAATACCAAAGCAAAGGCCGCATTTTCTCTTCAAGAGAATGGAAAATGGCTAGCAAATATTGCACAGTTAGCCACGTTAAGGTTGCATCAATGCGGTGTTTCAGAAATATCAGATAGCGGCCTTTGTACCTTCCATAATCCTCATCAGTTTTATTCCTATCGACGCGACGGAATCACAGGTCGCCAAGCTTCATTTATTTGGATCGAAGAGTAACTTACGCAAGATCAATCTTCCCTAACTTGCCCCTTGAAAAAGCACTAGTACGTAGCCATCTTTAGCTACGTAAGATTAGTTTCTCAATTAAGGTGAGGAAAGTTGGTATGCGTCTTGATCGATTTACAAGCAAATTTCAAATTGCCATTTCTGATGCTCAATCATTGGCATTAGGCCGTGATCATCAATATATCGAGCCTGTTCATTTGATGGTGGCATTGCTCGATCAAAATGGCAGTCCAATTCGTCCACTTCTTACTATGTTAAGTGTGGACGTTATGCAATTGCGCTCGAAGCTCAGTGAGATATTAGACCGTTTGCCAAAAGTTAGCGGTATCGGTGGTGATGTTCAGCTTTCTAGCGCAATGGGTACTATGTTCAATTTGTGCGATAAACTCGCGCAAAAACGGCAAGATTCCTACATTTCTTCGGAAGTGTTTTTGCTAGCCGCACTAGAAGATAAGGGCGCGCTTGGTCAATTACTCAAAGAAATAGGGCTCACCGAGAAAAAAGTTTCTGAAGCAATAGAAAAAGTGCGTGGAGGTCAGAAAGTGAATGATCCAAATGCAGAAGAGCTAAGACAAGCGCTTGAGAAATTCACAATAGATCTAACTGAACGAGCGGAACAAGGCAAACTTGATCCTGTCATCGGCCGTGATGACGAAATTCGTCGTACCATTCAAGTATTGCAACGCCGGACCAAAAACAACCCCGTGATTATTGGTGAGCCCGGTGTAGGTAAAACGGCGATTGTGGAAGGGTTAGCGCAGCGCATTATTAATAATGAAGTACCAGAAGGTCTACGTGGTCGTCGAGTATTGTCATTAGACATGGGGTCTTTGGTCGCAGGGGCTAAGTATCGTGGTGAATTTGAAGAACGCTTAAAATCGGTGCTTAACGAGCTAGCGAAAGAAGAGGGTAATGTCATCCTCTTTATTGATGAGTTGCACACTATGGTCGGTGCAGGTCGAGGCGAAGGCGCAATGGATGCAGGGAATATGCTTAAGCCCGCTCTGGCTCGAGGAGATCTACACTGCGTCGGTGCGACCACTTTAGACGAGTATCGTCAATATATAGAGAAAGATCCGGCACTTGAGCGACGTTTCCAAAAGGTACTGGTTGATGAGCCTAGCGTAGAAGACACAGTAGCTATTTTGCGTGGTTTGAAAGAGCGTTATGAGCTCCATCACCATGTGGAGATCACCGATCCCGCTATTGTTGCTGCTGCGAGCTTATCGCACCGTTATATTTCTGATCGCCAGTTGCCTGATAAAGCGATTGACTTGATCGATGAAGCCGCTTCAAGTATTCGAATGCAAATAGATTCAAAGCCAGAATCTTTAGATAAGCTTGAGCGCAAAATTATTCAGCTGAAAATTGAGCAACAAGCGCTAACGAATGAACACGATGAAGCGAGTGAAAAACGCTTACAGGTGTTAAACGAAGAGTTAAAAGTGAAAGAGCGCGAGTTTGCCGAGCTGGAAGAAGTTTGGA
This sequence comes from Vibrio sp. V10_P2A27P122, assembly GCF_963874335.1. Classification (NCBI taxonomy): domain Bacteria; kingdom Pseudomonadati; phylum Pseudomonadota; class Gammaproteobacteria; order Vibrionales; family Vibrionaceae; genus Vibrio; species Vibrio sp. V10_P2A27P122. The sequence goes on from NZ_CAWNHY010000058.1 coordinate 6,350, forward strand.
ATGCGGAAAAAGCAGCTCTTTCGGGTACACAGCATATTAAGTCCGAATTAGAGCAAGCGCGTATGGATATGGATTTCGCACGTAGAGCGGGTGACTTGAACCGTATGTCAGAACTTCAATATGGCCGAATTCCTGAACTTGAAAAGCAGCTCGACCTTGCAACTCAAGCTGAAATGCAAGAGATGACTTTACTGCGCAACAAAGTAACTGATGTAGAAATAGCGGAAGTGCTTTCAAAGCAAACTGGTATTCCAGTTTCTAAAATGCTGGAAGCTGAGAAAGAAAAACTGCTGCAAATGGAGGATGCGCTGCATCAACGAGTTATCGGACAAGTTGAAGCCGTCGAAGTGGTATCAAATGCGATTCGCCGTAGCCGAGCTGGGTTATCTGATCCAAATAGACCGATTGGTTCCTTCTTATTCTTAGGGCCAACTGGTGTGGGTAAAACTGAATTGTGTAAAACACTCGCAAACTTTATGTTTGATAGTGAAGATGCCATGGTGCGAATCGACATGTCTGAGTTTATGGAAAAACACTCAGTAGCGCGATTAGTCGGCGCGCCTCCAGGTTATGTGGGCTACGAAGAGGGTGGCTACTTGACCGAGGCTATTCGTCGTAAACCGTACTCGGTTATCTTGTTGGATGAAGTTGAGAAAGCACACCCTGATGTCTTTAATATCCTACTACAGGTATTAGATGATGGGCGCTTAACTGATGGACAAGGACGCACAGTTGATTTTCGTAATACAGTGGTAATTATGACCTCAAACTTAGGGTCTTCGCAAATTCAAGAAAAATTCGCAAGCTTGGATTATGAAGGCATTAAAAAAGAGGTAATGGAGATTGTAGGTAAACATTTTAGACCAGAGTTCTTAAACCGAGTGGATGAAAGTGTAGTATTCCATCCGTTGGCGCAAGAACAAATTAAATCGATCGCTTCTATTCAATTAGCCCGTCTTGGTAAACGAATGGAAGAGAAAGGTTATCAGCTTGAGGTATCTGAAAAAGCGTTAGAGCTGATTTCTCAAGTTGGGTTTGATCCTGTTTACGGAGCAAGACCATTGAAACGCGCTATTCAACAAAGCGTTGAAAATCCATTAGCGAAAGAAATCTTGGCAGGAAGAATCCTACCGGATAAAAAAGTTAAGCTAGTTGTTAGCAATGACCAAATTATTGCTCATCAAGACTAAACATTTACATTCAAAAGGGCCAGAAATGGCCCTTTTGTTTGAAAATTACTCTCATTGGTTCTTTTGTGAGCTGTTGGTTCGTTTTTATGAGAAAGTTTCATTTTAAGACTTGTGTCCTTCGCTAAACTACCTATAATGCGCCTCGTTGTCAGGGCAGTGCTAGTTACTTCTTCTGATAATAGATGGACACTTGTTTAAAAGAAATAATCGATAAAGTGTTTGACACTTAAGGTTATTTCGCTAGAATGTTCGTCCGCTTTGAATGCTTTTAGGTAAGCATCCAAGCAAGCTCTTTAACAATATAAACCTATCAATC